>CAYXVM010000216.1:0-3352 GCA_964468465.1 uncultured Clostridium sp. | reverse complement strand
AACTTTGTGAAATGTGCGTTATTCTTAACGGCGGTTTTCTTGACCTTTGCAAGCATTTCTTCTCCGTTCCAAACGGTTTCGTTGCCGCAAACAAGCGGGTGGGTAAAGAGAGTTTTGGTTTTAATGCTGTATTTTGAATTGACGGAAAACCAACGCTTTGAAAATTTCATGTTGTAAACATTGCCGGTAACAATGTTCAGATAAGCGTCAACAGCATGGTGAAGGTCGTTAAAGGTTCTTGATTTGTAGAGATCAAATTCCTGACGGAATTCCGAAGCAAGCTTTGCTTTGCAATAGACAATTTCCGATTCGGGATATTTCTCTTTGAGCAGAGCGGCAACAGCCTTTGTTGACTGCGACGTTTCGGTTAGCTGACGGTTGATGAAGCCGTATTTTTCATCATCCGTGAACGGGGTTGCTCTGATGAGCCTTTTATGCTTTTCATCGCTGATAAGACCTGTTTCGTTAAGATAATCCCAATAGCCTCTCATTTTGTGCTGAATATCCGGGCTTATAGGATAACTGTCGCTCTTGGCTCCGTTTTCTTCCGAAAGAACAAGAACCTTGTTGTTGATTATGCTGTCATCCTTTACGAATGCCTGCGGGTAAATGTGGTCAATATCATATATCTTTGTGCCGAGCTTGTCAAGCTCAATCGGTTTGCCGCTGTACATGGATTTGCCGAGCTGCATGAAATAAAGGAACAGCTTGTCACCCTGAAGCCTGTTATCGGCATAGTCGCCCATAGCTTCAAGCTGAGATTTTAGCAGACGGACATCCTCGTCCTTGCATTTTTCATAAAGCTCGAGAATTTGCTGTTTTCTTGTCTTGGTTCGCTTGCCTTTCTGCTCCTCGGTTGCGCCTCTTGTCATTTCAACAAATATCTTTTCGGGCTTGCCGAATGCTTTCACAACATCTTTGACAATATCAAGCGTGCGGTAAATCGGTCTTCGCACCGAATTGGAAATATACATCTCGTCAAGACGCTCCGCAAGGGTAGGTCTATGTTCGTTATAATATTTCTCACAATATTCACGGATAACCTCTGCAAAGGTATATTTTTCTTCGTCTGCGATAATCTCCATCAGATTGTTCTGAGTGTTCCACATTGCGCCGATAACCGTTGTCACTTCACCTGTGGATTTATCAACGCCTTCAAGCCCGGCAAGCAGTTTGCGTGACAGTCTGCCGAAATCCTTGATTTTCATTGAGCAAATATATTTGCGGTCTTTCTCATTAATCTGAGGATAGTTTTTGGCGAGCCACTTGGAAAGACGGATTTTATCCTCGGCATAAGAGGCACGCTCAATGATTCTTTCCGCATCGTCCTGCGTCAGAATACCTGAGTCCATAAGCTGTCTGAAAGCAATCTGAGGAATAAGATTTGCATTGATAACTGTATCGACACCGCTGACGCAGTCTTCCGTGCCTTTTTCTATAATGTTTTCCTTTATCAGATAATCGGTTAAAAATTTCAGCGTTACTTTTTTCTTCTGCATGAATACTTCATTATATATTCTCTGCTTTAATTCAACCGATATCTTTTCGCCGTTAATGCGCAGATTATTTATTGCATTCAGCACCGTGAATTTATGATAAAGCAATGAATCCTTGGGAAGAACATCTTCTCCGGGCAGATAGGTGCATTTATTTGTCATTCGCTTAATGAATTGGTTTTCGCTTTCGTCAAGGTCAACCATTTCTTCAAAGTTCCAAGGATAAATCCTGCCCGCCTTGCGAATAAGCCATGCTTTATCGGAGTCTGTATTCAAAGGTCCGACAAAATACGGAATGCGGAACAGGAAAACCGATTCGATTTTATCGGCAACAGTCAGACCGCTTTCGTCCTTTTCGGCAAGGAACGGGAGATATCCGACTGCTTTTTCAAGAATGCGGTGCAGTTCATACCAATAAAGCTGGTGGGGGATAACACGGTTATCGGTATCCTTTTGCTTCGGCATGAATTTGCGAAGCTCAAGGCGGTTAAGCATATCGGAAAATTGCTCAGAGTCCGACTCATTCGGTGAAATGCCTTTCACCAGACCGAGAATGTATTTTGAGAACAACTCTTTGTTCTTTTTCTTTAAGCCGTCTGTGCCGTCATCCGAATGATAAGAATAAGAAGTGTAGTTGTCTTTATCCTTGTCACGGAACACCTCGTTGTATTTTTCGGGTCTGTATTCTCTGATAATGTGTTTCAGAAAAGAAAGGTCGGTTTTGTGCTGTTCGTATATCTTCACTTTTGCTTTGGATATATATTCGGATTCTCCGAGCGCATCAACTAATACCGACCAATCATATACAGCCCGCAGAGCATCAATAAGATCATAGTCGTCTCCTATGTTGCTCATTATTTCGCCGAGCTTTTCATCGTCCATTCCGAGAGCAACAGAGCCGAATTCGTCATAATCTTCGTTATCAAATAAATCTTTGAGCTTCACAGTGCCGCCTGCAAGCAGTCGGACAATTGCGTCACGGCTGAACGGAAATTCTTCCTCGGCAGTTTTTGAAGGCTTTTTACCTCCGTAGAGCAAGGCGGTCAATTCTTTGTATTTGTTTGTAATGTTAAGCTTCTTTTTGAGAATATTTCCAAGTGCTTCTTTGTCGCACTCCGCCCACGGAGCGGCATATTCATTGTCGCTAAAATATTTGATTAGATTATTATATACCGAGCCGAAATCTTTTATGGAATCAATATTGTTCAAGAAATGTCCACGGTGAGCAACCAGCCACGCAACTGCAAGATAGACCAGACGGACATCGTGCGGCTCGTCGCTTTCCATAAGGTCGCTGATCAGATGATGAATCGTTGGGTATTTTTCGTAGTATTCTTTATCCGTAAATCCCTCGTCATTGAAAAGAGTGAAGCTATCGCCGACATCCTCACGGAACAGAGCCGACTCTTTCAGACGAATAAAAAAGCGTTCATCTTTTTTCGACACTTCCGTGGCAAACAGTTCCTGAATAAGGGTTACTCTCTGCTGACGGCGGTCAAGCCTTCTCCTTGCCGTTCTGAAAGACCGCCTTTCATCGCAGAGAGACGCTTCGTCAAAAACGGTAACGCCCCATGCGGGTTCGCCGTGAAATCTGAGCAGGTTATACTCCTTGTCCGTTACGGCATATCCGACGGAATCGGTGCCGATATCAAGCCCGAGATAAAATTTTTTCTTTTCCATATTGACAACTTCCCCTCAAAGTGCTATTATAGCGTTGTAATTTTGTGAACCCCTATGAAATTACACTGCGAGTTCAAATAAAAGTTTGACTCAAATCGTCGGTTTTTCCGACCGCACAGTGTGTGCTCAAAGAGCTTCTTGAGTGAAGCTCTTTTTTGTTTTCATAATACCATATT
>CAYXVM010000215.1:0-3360 GCA_964468465.1 uncultured Clostridium sp. | reverse complement strand
GCTTTTGCCGTTGACCTTGAAATCCCTGCACCAGCCGGGAATCCTCAGGGCAAGGCGTCTGCCGCCCATGCCCGAGAACGAAAGAGATATTTCGCCATTGTTCGGATATTCGGTTTTCTGAGCTATCTTTATGCCGTCAAATTCGGCTTCGGATTCAAAATAATGATGAACATAAACCGTGTTGTCATCATAGGTATAGAGAAAATCGCCGATTGACGCAACGAATCTTGCAATGTTCGGCGGGCAGCAGGAGCAGTCAAAAACCTCGACCCTCTGAGTGAGAAGATTATCCCTGCGCTGATAGTATTCCCTGTTTTTTCTGTGTCTTTCAAGATTGATTTCAAGGGGATTAACATAGAAAAATTCTCTGCCGCTGAGCGAAACGCCCGCAAGAGCGCAGTTATAAATTGCCGTTTCGGCAATATCGGCATAGACCGAATCGGGGTCGAGCAGGCTCATTCTGCGGGCAAACAGCGCAAGACCGATTGAAGCGCAGGTTTCGGAATAAGCCACATCGTTCGGCAAATCGTAATCCTCGGTGAAGCGCTCGCCGTAAGCGGTTGAGCCGATGCCGCCCGTTATGTACATCTGCTTGTCGGCAATGCTTTTAAACAGCCTTTTGCATGCGTCAAGCAGTGAGGAATCGCCGAGCCTTAACGCAAGATCCGCCATGGCGCAGTAGAGATAGACCGCCCTGACGCTGTGACCCGTTGCGTCTTTCATTTCACGAACGGGCATATGCGATTGGTCATAGGCGTGGCTGATATAATAGGGGCTGTCCTCGTCCTTTTTGCTCGTGCCTCTCGTGTCAACAAAATGACGGCTCATGTCGAGATATTTTTTCTCGCCCGTGCAGTCATAGAGCTTGACGAGAGCCAGCTCGATTTCCTCATGCCCGGGAGTGTTGAACGATGCCGAATCGTCAATAATGAAAACTTTTTCGATATAATCAATATACTTTTGCATAAGGCGCAGGAATTTATCCTTGCCCGTAGCTTTATAATATGCAACCGCCGCTTCGGTCAGATGACCCGCGCAGTAAAGCTCATGTTGCATTCGGTTGGTGAACCGATTCTCAGGCTCACAGACGGTATAATATATGTTGAAATAGCCGTCGTCACCCTGATTTTTTTCGATTAAGTCAACAACGCCGTCAACGACCGCCTCAAGCTCCTTATCGGGGCAAAGGCTGACCGTGTAGGCAACCGCTTCAATCCATTTTGCAACATCCGAATCCCAGAAAATGTGCGGTTTTTTCGGCTGACCCTCTTTCCATTCAAACTTGAACGCTTCAAATCTGCCCGTGTCCGAAAATCGGTCATAAACGGTCGGAACGGTGACAGCCTTGTTGATTTCAAAGCGGTTTTTCCAAAAACCGCCGAGCTTAACTTTTTCAAATGTTACAGCCTGCATATTATACTCTCCGTATTATTTCTTTGATTTTTTGGCTTTTCGGGCTTCTCTTTCTTTTTTCGCGTCTTCGTCGCCGATTTCAACAACGAAGAAGCAGAGATTCCAGACAATAATTGCTCCGAAAAGAATCAGCATTCCGTTCTGGAAGCCGCCGAGAGTGAGCGTGTCAACATTGACTATTCCGCCCGCAAGCGTGGCAATCAGACCGTCGGAAAAAGCTTTGATGATGTTGATGTTTCCGCTTGTGAATTCGGCGGCGGCAGAGTTAAAGCAGCAAATCATAACGATTGTTGCAGCAATGCCGCAGCCGCTTGCGGCAACAACGGGAATTCTTCTGTTGCTGCAAATCGACCATACAATAATAAACAGAGCGGCAATGAGCGCAAGGGCGATGGCAACGCCGCAGGCGATAAGGCGGCCGTTAATCGGAGAAAACGCCGCAGGCCATTTGAACGAACCCGATTCGGGCAGTAAGCCCGAAAGAGAATCGTTGCCGCTGAGAATATCGATTATTTTTTTGAGGTTGACGGATTCCTGAAGCCCTGCGTCAAACAGAGTTGTTGACGCCTGAAAGAAAATCAGATCCGTGAACAGCAGGTTGGTGAAAACCGCCGCTGCAAGCAGCGCATCGATTATACGGTAAACATATTTCATTTATAAAACCCTTTCGTGTTTTATTATTTCCATGAAGAATTAAGCGCCACGGTGCGGTTAAAGACAAGCTTTCCGTCGGTTGAAGTTTTGTCAACGCAGAAATAGCCCTGTCTCATAAACTGGAAGGTGTCTCCGCATTTCGCATTTTTCAGACCGCCCTCAACAAGACAGCCGTTCAGGATTTCAAGCGAATTCGGGTTAAGATTGTCAAGATAATCGCCCGCCTCGTCGCCCGCAGGATTTTCAACATTGAAAAGGCGGTCATAAAGACGGATTTCGCACTCGGCGCAGTCCGAAGCGCTGACCCAATGGAGCGTGCCTCTGACCTTTCTGCCGTCGGGCGAATCGCCGCCCTTGGTTGCGGGGTCATAGGTGCAATGAAGGCAGGTAACATTGCCGTCATCGTCGGCTTCCCAGCCCGTGCAGGTTACGAAATAAGCGCTCTTGAGCCTGACCTCGTTGCCGGGATAAAGTCTGAAATATTTCTTGGGCGGGTCAACCATGAAGTCCTCACGCTCAACATAAATCTCTCTCGAAAAATGCACGGTTCTTGTGCCGAGCTCGGGCTTGTCGGGGTTGATTTCAACCTCGATGGCTTCGCTCTGACCCTCGGGATAGTTATCGATGATAACCTTGAGCGGGCGCAGAACTGCCATTGCTCTCGGAGCGTTTGCGTTGAGATTGTCTCTGACGCAGGCTTCAAGCAGGCCGTAATCAACAACGCTGTAAGCCTTTGAAACGCCGATACGGTTGATAAATTCACGGATCGCCGCCGCAGGATAACCTCTTCTTCTCATGCCGCAGAGGGTAACCATTCTCGGGTCGTCCCAGCCGTCAACAACTCCCTTTTCAACCATTTCAAGGCATTTGCGCTTGCTCGTTACGCAGTAGTTGATGTTAAGGCGGGCAAACTCAATCTGTCTGGGCGGCTCGTCAAAGCCGATTTCCTTGATGAACCAGTCATAGAGAGGTCTGTGATTTTCAAATTCGAGCGAACAGAGCGAATAGGTTACCTGCTCCTTTGCGTCCGAAAGAGGATGTGCAAAGTCATACATGGGGTAAACGCACCACTTATCGCCCGTCTGATGATGGTGAACATGAGCGATTCTGTAGATTACGGGGTCACGCATGTTGATGTTGGGCGAAGCCATGTCAATTTTTGCTCTGAGGGTCTTTGAACCGTCGGGGAATTCTCCCGCAGTCATTCTTGCGAAAAGGTCAAGATTTTCTTCAATCGAACGGTCACGGTAGGGGCTGTTTTTGCCCGGCTCGGTGAGCGTTCCTCTGTATTCC
>CAYXVM010000214.1:0-3374 GCA_964468465.1 uncultured Clostridium sp. | reverse complement strand
CCTATGTTCTCGTTCACGGCCTCGGCGGCTGGGGAGAGGGCGACGGAATCAACGAAACCGCTCAGTATTGGGGAGCAGGCACGGGCGACCTTGCCGAATATCTCAGAAGCGAGGGCTACAGCGTCTATGCCCCGAGCGTCGGCCCGATTTCAAGCGCATGGGACAGAGCCTGCGAGCTTTACGCTCAGCTCACGGGCACAAAGGTTGACTACGGTGCGGCTCATTCGGCTGAGCATAACCACGAACGCTACGGCAGAACATACGATACTCCGCTCTTTGAGGGCTGGGGAGATAAGATAAACGGCGGTCAGAGGATAAAAATTAATCTTGTCGGCCATTCATTCGGCGGCGCAACTGTCAGACTTTTAACCTCACTGCTTGAAACGGGAAACGAAGCCGAAATCGCCGCAACGGGCGATGAAACCTCTGAGCTTTTCAAAGGCGGAAAAGGCGATTGGGTCAACAGCGTAACCACTCTCTGCGCCCCGCATAACGGCTCGTCGCTGACCTGCGTGCTTGACAGCCTGGGCGGCATCGTCGGCGTTAACGGCATGAGCGATGTGCTTTCAAAGCTTGCTTTCGGCATTGCGGGAGTCAGCTTTCCGATTGACGGTGTTTACGATTTTCAGCTTGATCAGTTCGGTATCGGCGAAATTAACGGCGGAAACTCCGAAGTTGAAAAGACGTTTTCGGAGTTTATAGATTCGGGAACGGACAATGCGGTTTATGATTTAAGCCCCGACGGCGCGGCAGAACTTAACAAAACAATTAAAACCGTTAAGGATGTTTATTATTTCTCTTATTCCTACAGCACAACCAAAGAGGGAACAATTATGAGAGGTCAGGTTCCCGAATCCTCAACCCTGCCCGTGCTTATGCCGTTTGCGCTTGCCATGGGCTCATATACAGGCGTAACGCCCGGTGGAATCAGCATTGACGAAAGCTGGCAGGAAAACGACGGCCTTGTCAGCGTTATTTCGGCAAAAGCCCCGTTCGGCGAGGAAACCGCCGCGCTTGATGAATCGGGGGAGAACTTCAAGCAAATCAAAAGGGGAATATGGAATGTTGCCGAAACCCGCAGGGGAGACCACGGAACGGTTATCGGCCTTAACACCCCTACTCAGACGACCCATGATTTCTATGACGGCTTGTTCACGATGGTTGATTCGTTGAAAAGATAAGATAATAGAAATTTCCGGATAGGCGTGGCAAATGTCTTATTATAGTTGCTCTGTAAAAATTATATCGAAACGGTAGGGCGGGGGCTTGCTCCCTACGTCTGCTTGTCATGCTGAATCTGTTGAAAAATAACGATTTTTTCGTAGGGAACGCCGTCCCCGGCGTTCCGGGAAAACAGCAGAAAAACCTCGGCAACACGGTAGGGGCGAACTTTTTTCGCCCGCCTGAAAGCAAATGAAGAATGAAGTGTGCCTGCGGCACATGAAGGTAGGGGCGACCCTGTGTGGTCGCCCGTTTTTTGCAAAAATGAAGTTTGCTTCGCAAATTAAGGATAGGCTCCGCCTATGACCGATTTTGATTGCTCCGCTAGCATTTTATTTTCTGCAACTTGCGGATTATCTGTTGCATTGATTAATCCGTTAACTTATCAATCCTCAGCCCTACGGGCAGCTCCTTTTCTAAGGAGCCCAAGGCGGAAATTTTAATCTAAACAATGAACATTCTGCAATACTGTGGCTGACGTCATAGGCTCCTTTGGCAAAGGAGCTGGCGCATGGCGACTGAGGATTGGAATGTTTGCAGACTAATTCAAGGCAAAAAACGCATCTATCCCTGTTGGGAAACCCTATTATTTTTGAGGAGTGTATGTAATGAAAAAGAACATGCTTTTGGCAATTTTTGACGGAATACTTACAGGATTGGTTTTTTATATTTCAAGCTTGTTTTCCGTTTCTGTTTATGCCAAAAATATTTCGCCTGAATACGACATAATTCTTAACGCAATATGCGCAATACTATGTTCTGTTGCCTTTATGTTTTCTGTTCTAAAAGAAAAAAACAACAAGAAAATTGCTGTCACTGCACTTGTCGGCATTCTGTGTTTCTTGCTTTCTGTTGCCGTAATTTTTATCATTTGTCTTGAGATACCGCACAGAATTCTTCCTGTTTATGAAGATAATAACGGATACGGAATTATGCTTTTATTTTCAGCAGGTACATTCATATTTGTTTCCCTTGTGATAAGAGCAATCACACTAATCACTATTTTGGTCAGAAATGCTGAAAAAAATAACCTGAAACGGCGTACCAATTAACCGTCGACTTAATTTTATTCTCCGTTATGTTGCATGAAACCGCAATGTTGAACAAAACGGCGATGGCAAATTTAATTTTTGAAATAGTTGACAAAAATTATCATCTATGTTAAAATAATTTGTTATAAAGCTGATAAAACGGAGGAAAACATGAGTCACATTTTTGATTTCTTTTATGATGAAGTAATTGTTGATATAGTTGATAACGCCCACCTTCTTCTGCGGCTTCTGATTGCGTGCCTGTGTGGCGCATTTATCGGATTTGAGCGAAGCCGCCGCCAGAAGGATGCGGGCATCAGAACTCATATGATTGTTGCTCTCGGTGCGGCTCTTGCCATGGTCGTTTCAAAATACGGCTTTTTCGATTTGGTGCAGTACGGAGAGTTTTTGAAAGCGGACGCTTCAAGAATCGCCTCGAATGTTATAACCGGTGTCGGTTTTCTCGGCGCAGGAGTAATTTTCGTCAGAGATATTTCGATTAAAGGTTTGACAACTGCGGCGGGAATCTGGACTACGGCGAGCGTCGGCCTTGCTATTGGTTCGGGAATGTATACCATCGGAATCGGTGCAACGATTCTGATGATTGTGTTCCAGCTTTTCTTCCACAAGTTCTTTACTCGACTTGAGAACACTGTCAACGAGTTTTCCGTTGTTGTCAACGACAACCCCGAGGCGGTTAAAAAATTCAGAAAGATGCTTGAGGAACATAACGTATTTGTTGAAAAATGCAAGATGACGAGAAATCCCGATTCAACAATTTCTCTTGATATCACCATCAAAAAGGCAAGAACAACCTCGATGGACGAAGTGCTCCTTGTTGCCGAGAATAACGAAGATATCATTACGGTTGAAATATAATTTGGTTGATAAATATTTAACAGGCAGTTTGACTGATAATCGTCAAGCCGCCTGTTTTTGTTATATAAATTTTTTCAGCAACCTCTGCCCAATATTGAAACAGAATCAATATATCAAAACGGAAAAAATAACAAATTATTCAACGGCGGTTTATACATTATTTGTTGCATAGATTAATCCGTTAGCTTATCAATCCTCAGCCCTACGGGCAGCTCCTTTTCTAAGGAGCCCAAGGCGATAGTT
>CAYXVM010000213.1:0-3382 GCA_964468465.1 uncultured Clostridium sp. | reverse complement strand
AACATCAATGGGAAGCTGCTTGTTTCTCAAGGGCTTGAATTCCTCGCAATGGTTATGATAATAAACCTTCATTCCGTATTTTTCCATGGCGTATTCCTGCGCCTTGCCGAGTGTTTCACCCGTCTGAACGCATTCAGCCTCGGTTGAATGGGGCGCACCGCCGACTCCGACGCTCTTAACGCCGAGAGTGTTCTGAAATTCAAGCGTCTTTTCAAGCATATCAGAGGCAAAATTTTCAATGCCGATGTGACCGCCGACGGCGGTAAGACCGATTTCATCGAGCTTTGCCTTGATTGTTTTTGCGTCGGTGTTGAAATATCCTGCGAATTCAACGCCGTCATAACCGATTTTTTTAATTTCCTCAAGTGCTTTGAGAAGCGTTTCGGAATCCTTTATATGTTCTCTTACCGAATAAAGCTGAACGGCAATTTTCATGGCTTCCTCCTGTATCAATCGAAGTAAACGGGCTTACCGGTTTCAGCGGATTTATAGATTGCTTCAAGAATCTGAGTAACAACCATTGCCTGCTCGGGCTTTGTGCGAAGCTCTGCGCCGTTGAGAACAGCGTCATAGAATGCTCTGCATTCAAGCTCCTCGGGCTTATCGCTTGCGCCGTCATAGAATGCAACGCCGCCTGCGTTGAAATTGGGAGTTTCGATAACCTGTCTGCCGTTTTTAACATAGTTTATGCGAAGGTCATCGGTGAGCATATCTGCGCCGCCCTTAACGCCCGCAATCAGAGTTGAAGCCTCACGGGGGTCGGCAATGTTAAGAGCCCAGCTTGACTCAACGCTGACCGTTGCGCCGTTTTCCATAACAACAAAGCCGAAGCAGGAATCCTCAACCGTATACTTTTCGGGGTCCCAATCGCCCCAGGCGTTTGCGGTGTTCTTCTGATCGCCGAGCTTTTTATATTTTGTGCCGACCGCCATCTTGGGCTTGTAGTTATCCATCATCCAAAGGGTGAGGTCGAGAGCGTGAGTGCCGATATCGATAAGCGGACCGCCGCCCTGTTCTTCTTCGTTGAGGAAAACGCCCCAGGTGGGAACGGCTCTTCTGCGCAGAGCAAGAGCTCTTGCATAATAGATTTCGCCGAATTCGCCGTTTTCGCAGCACTGTTTGAGATAAAGCGAATCTGCTCTCCAGCGTGACTGATAGCCGATTGAAAGAACCTTGCCCGTTCTGACCGAGGCTTCATACATAGCCTTGGCTTCGGCATAGGTTTTTGCCATGGGCTTTTCGCAAAGAACATGCTTGCCTGCTTCAAGAGCGTCAATTGTTATGAAGCTGTGGGAACGGTTGGGCGTGCAGACATGAACCGCAACGATGCTTTCATCTTTGAGAAGCTCTTTGTAGTCGGTATAGACCTTAGCATCTGCCGAACCGAATTTTTTGGCGGTTTCAACTGCTCTTTCTTCAATGATATCGCAGAATGCGACGGGCTCAAGAAAATCAATGTTTTCAATTGCGCGAAGGTGCTTTCCGTTTGCGATTCCGCCGCAGCCGATAATACCTATTCTTATTTTTTCTGCCATATTTATAACTCTCCTTTTCATCCAAGTTACAATTTCCATTATATATAAATATAAAAATTATGCAAGAGAGAATTTCTTCGCAGAGTATAAATTTTGAAGCGCAGATTTTGGCTAATTTTAACAAAACACTTGAAATAAGGAATCTTGAAAGAAACGGATTCTCCCTGAAACGAAGCTCAGCCGGATAAATCATATGAATCCGCATAAAAACAGACACGGCAGAAGCACTTTTGCTCCTGCCGTGCATCTATGTAAACTCCTCAAACGAAAAATCTTTTGTCCCTTCATTAACTAAGACGATTGAGAGAGTGTTAAGGTTTCAAAAAAAACAAGAATTTTTTTATTTTAATTCAGAATCCGTCTTATTCAACCGTAAAATGCGACGGGTTCGGGTCTTATCAGTTCGCCCTGCCTCAACAAGGAGAGAAGCTTCAGATTTTCGCCGGAAGTTCCGGTATAATCGGGCATTCCGTTGGCGTTGGCGATTCTGCGGCGGTAGTCAAAGCCGCTGTTTTCGCCGAGAGATTTAAGAGCGTCAACGATTGAGACTTCATCCCTTGCGCAGACCCCGAAATATCTTGAGCCGCTCGGATATTTTATCCAAGGACATTTGCCCCAATTTTCCCAGTTTCTCTCTGCAAGCTTTGTTTCAACAACTCCGTAGTTAAACCCTCTTGCTTCAATGACCCTGCCCCCTCCGCAGTAGATTCCGACATGTCCGGGCATGAAAACGAGAATTCCCGGGATTTCGGGCATGGTGTTCATTCTGCCACGGACAAGGCATTTTTTGAGCATTCCGTTTGCCGAAACATCCTGAGCGGAATTATATTTCGGCTTGCCGTTTGCTCCGTCGCTCCAGAGAAAGCCCTTGATAAGCCCCACGCAGTCATGCACCCGGCAGCCGAGCTGAGAATTGTATTTCGGCATTCGTGCGCTTTGATAATGGGCGGGATACTGCGTTTTTTTCTGATTGAGAAGCTCTTTTGTTGCGGTGTTGCCGAAAGTGCCGTACCAATAGGGTCTGCCGAGCTGAGCCTTTGCGTATTCAACAAGTTCGGTGTTGCTTTTCATTATTCAGCCCCCTTTTCACCGCCGAGAGCGGCAAGCGCGGCGTTCCAAAGCGCAGAGATGCCTGCGGCTGAGCCTGCAAGGAGCATTGAAAGCCCGATTCTCTTGAATGCTCCGAAATCCGTGACTCCGAGCAGAGCGTCGAGCGAAACAGCCGACAAAAACGCCTGCACAAAGGTTTTTGCCGCTCTGATCATGATATCCTTTACTATTTCCTTTTTCATTTTAACCTCCCGTAAGAAATGTGACCGCTGCGCTGACGGCGGCGCCGATGAGAGCGAAAATGAGCTTTTCGATCAGCGTTATCGGCTTCTGCCTGAGAGCCTCAACGGTCGCTTTGAGCTCGCCCGTGAGCGCAAGCAGATTGTTGAGCGAAGTGGTGGTTGCAACGAGCGATTTGTCGATTCCGTTGCATTTGGCGAAAAGCTCCGCTATGTTTTCCTCCGCTTTTATCAGACGGTGCTCAATCTCAATGAGTGATATTTCCGTCATTCTCATTCCTCCGCCTCATCCGATTCGGCAAAGGTCACCCTGATTTTATCAAGGTTGTCGCTTTGAAAAGCGTTATAAAACAAGCTATCCGAAGTCGGGAAAAACAGCGCCGCAACGCACATATATCCGATTGAGCTTTCGTAAAAAGCCGTGCCATGATTCACTATATGCGGGGTCATCGGGTCAAAGGCGTTCATGTTGTCAACGCTGACCCATCCGGGGATGGAGTCGGAGCTGAAATGCATTTCAACGCTCAGTATCTCAGTTCCCTCGGCTATCGGCGTTGC
>CAYXVM010000212.1:0-3385 GCA_964468465.1 uncultured Clostridium sp. | reverse complement strand
ATTCTCGGCATGGATAAGAATATGTATCTGCTCACGGCGATTATGATTCTCACTCTCCTGCCCTATCTTTGGAAAAACGCCGAGCCAAGCACAATGCTCATGGGTGACGCAGGCTCAAGAGCTCTCGGGCTTTTCCTGTGCATCTGCATTCTCAAGAGCGGCAACATTCTTCTTGTTATTCCGCTCTGCTTTATGATTTGCCTCGACGGTCTGCTCGGAATAGCTAAGGTTTCGCTGATTAGATTTCTTCACATCAACGCTTTCAAAAAAATCCGCACTCCCCTGCACGACCATTTCAGAAAGAATAAGGGCTGGTCAAACACTCAGGTTATCTTCAGATACTGCATGATTCAGGCGGTCATTTCCGCAGTTACGGTTATTGCGATGAAATAATATAATATAATATGAATAAACGAAAGCAGCGAGCGGCATTTGGCACACTCGCTGCTTTCGCTATATAAACACATGAAGAAAAAGAAACAGGCTATGTTATTTTTTGACTTCCTGAGAGTTTGCATATATCTTATGCATTCTTTCGTCGTCAAAATGATTATCAAGAAAAACTTCAATCCTGTTATTTGCCTGAACGCCCTTTTCCCTCTCGTTCATTCTGAGAGCCGCCGCAGCGGAAAGCCCGGCGTCAAAGACGAAGAACGCAACAAACGCCCAGACAAGCACATTGTTCAGATTCATCGGAATTGCACCGACAAGCTTATCGGTCAGCGGCATAATCAGCTTCACCCAGCCGATTCCGAGAACGCCCCAAAAGATTGAATAGAGCAGGCATACTCTGCCGTTTATGTTAAGAGGAAGGTCGCTGTAATCCCATGCAACAGAGCCGAAAACAATCTCCTGACCGAGCGAGCAGATATATTCGGCAACCGTGCCGACAAGGAAAGATACAAGGAATACCTGCCACAGCGACGAGGTGCGGAAGTGGCTCAGAACCGCTGTCAGAAGCACTCCGCCCATTCCGTAGGCAACGCTCAGCGGGCCGTAGACAAGCGATTTTCGGCTTTCGATGTAGCCGTGTCTGAAATAACACCAAAGAGTTTCAACAACAAAACCCGTTACACAGCAAACCGCAAAAATCCACACATACTTTGCAAAAGTTTCGCTCTTTGAGCTCATTTCAATTATCCTTTCCTTCGTTTATTTCAACATAATCAACTTCAATGGGCAACCTGTCTTTGACGGCTTTTTTGAATTTCACGGTCTGGAGCGCAACAATCAGCGCTTCAACGCCTGACGCAATGAGCGCAATGCCCGTAATAACGGCAAGAACCTCTGCGCTTCTCACGGGATTGAAAATCATCACAAGCCCTATTCCGACCGTCAGTATCGAGAAAATCAGAATCAGCCACCAGCGGCGAATGCCGAATTTTTTTGCGTCAATCGCACTTTGGACCGAAAATAATCCGTTGACCAGAACAAACAGACCAATCGCAATCGGCAGGGACGCCATTATCCATTTCGGATGGATTAATACTGCAATGCCGATAACCGAAGCAAAAATCCCCAACGCCAAATCAAACTGAAAGGCAATGCAGTAATAATCATCCGCAAAATAACCGACTATTCTGATTATTCCGAATGCTAATATCAGCGCACCGACGATGTAACTCATAACCGTCATCGATACAGTCGGCCATATAGCCATGCATAATCCTGCCCCGATTAAGAGCAGGCAAAATGCAACATAAAGCCATTTTGTGCTTTTCAAAACTTTCATCTTAATCCCTCATTTCAACTTTAACCCTATTGTATTCATTAATTCCGTCAAAATAAACGGACACAAAAAAAGCTGTGGGGAATTTTACCCCACAGCGTCAAATCTGTCCGATATTTCAGAAAGCAAAGTATTTTTCTCTCTGTTTTTTCATTCTGCCGCCGATAAATTCGAGGGTTTCCTTTGAGCCCTCAACTCCGCAGGCATAGTCTTTCATTGCCCTGCCCTCTTCAAAGCAAAGCTCATCATGGAGCGGAAAGAAATCCTCAAGCAGGAATCTCGCATAAACCGAAAGGCGGTAATCGCCGACAAGCTTATAATCGCTGCCGATGGTATCAATCGCAACCGAATAATAATCTTTGATTGACGAAATGATTGAATCCTTTTCGTTCTTTGGAGCGAAAACCATTGTTTCGGCAACGAAGCCCTTTGACGAGTTAAACGACTGGTGAGTGTCGGTGCTGCCGACAATCGGGAAGTTGATTCCCTTTGATTTCATTTCATAATATTTAAGGGTCTGAAAGCCGTTCTGCTCATAATAATCCTCGCCTCCGAGAACCTCAAAGGCATCAAACGGATGAGTTTCAAGCATATAATCCGTGAAGCTCACGGGAACCTGATAGAGATTTGAAATCCAATATGGGTGGCAGAATATGCCGAGTCCGCCGCCCTCTCTGATTTTTTCAAATTCCCAGACACAGCAGGCATAAGCAAAGCGTTCAATGCCCTCGGGAATATCAAGCTTTTCCGCAAGAGTGCAGACTTCCTCTCTGAATTGCTCAATGGTCATAACATCGGGGCAATCCGCTCCGTTATATGAACGGTATTTTTTATCCGTGCCGGATTCTTCATTCTGAGAGCCCTCAACAAGAGCGTTGATTGAGAAATTGCCGCCGAAATTGACGATATGAACATCGTTGATAAATCCGGGAGCCTTAGGCATATGAACTTCCTCGCCCGGAATAAGGTTCATCTCAATGGGAACATCTTTGAATGAATCAATAAGCTCCAGCGACGGATAATAGCGGCGGTGGTCGGTCAGCGCCATAAAATCATAGCCGTATTTTCTGTAGTTCGCCGCAACGATTTCGGGAGCCTGACCGCCGTCGGAACGGAATGAATGCATATGTAAATCGCCTATAAACGGATATCTGCCGCACAAATCTTCTTCAAGCGCATAAACGCTGAGCTGAAGAAATCTTTTATCGGTCTCTTTATCAAAGAATCTGACAAAATATCTCTGCTCCGTGGGAAAAGTATAAGAAAAATGAACGCTTCCGTCAAATTCAAACGGAACCTCCGTGCCGTTATGCCTTTCAGGATAATCATTCGGTGAGCCGTCGTTGAGTCCGAAAATCTTAACGGTCATGTTTTCGGGATTTTTGAATTCGGCGTGTTTGCCCAAAGGCTTTACCGTTATTTTTATTTCTTTTCCTATCGGAAAAACTTTCGGGAAAATATCGTAATCATGCAGTTCAGCTTTCATAATCATTCCTCCGTAACTTCAACGGTCATTGCCGTTTCATAAGATTTATAAGCGTTTTCAAGCAGTCTTGCAAGGTCGGCGGCGTCGCTCAGACCCATTCCTGCAGGTGAACCCGTTCCGTTAATGCAGGCGTCAACAAAAAGCCGGATCGGCGAAGCGTCGGAGCTTGG
>CAYXVM010000211.1:0-3403 GCA_964468465.1 uncultured Clostridium sp. | reverse complement strand
CGAATTCTCTTCAAGCAAATCCATAAAGTCAATTATTCTTCTTGCGCTTGACATCAGGATTCCCGCAGCGCAAGCCATGGAGAGAACTCCGCAGCCGGGGCGCTTGACAACCTCAAGCGAATATTCAAGCTTTTTCCTTTTTGCAATGCCGAAAGCAAGGATTGCAATTACCGCCACCGCAAGAACCGCCGCAAGCAGATAGACGCTCCAATCAACGGAGCTGTAAAATCCCGTTTCAGCCTCAATAGTTGTAAAATACTGAACCGTTCTGAACGGCAGAGCAATAATTGCCGCAACGGCAAAAATAATCAAACCTATACCGAACCCGTTTTTAACGGAAATGCTTTTCATTTTCACAAACCTTCTTATCTGTCATTAATCGGAACATATTTTTGGGCGGGGCTGCTGCTCTTATAGGCAGGCCTGATAATTCTTCCGCCGGTTATAAGTTCCTCGATTCTGTGAGCCGACCAACCTGCGATTCTCGCAATTGTGAAAATCGGGGTGAAAAGATCGGGCGGAATGTTGAGCATTTTATAAACAAGTCCTGAATAAAGGTCAACATTGGCGCACATTGCCTTGTCATTTCCTTTTTCGGAAGCAAAGATCTCGGGAGTGAGCGTTTCAATGAGGTCAAGCAGCTTGAATTCTCTCTCGAACTCCGTTCCTGCGGCGAATTGCGAAGCCTCTTTTTTGAGAACCTTTGCTCTCGGGTCTGAAAGCGTGTAAACCGCATGACCCATGCCGTAAATAAGTCCCGAGCCGTCGCCTGATTCCTTTCTGATAATCTTTCTCAGGAAATCTGCAACCTGACCCTCATCGTTGATATCCGAAACGCCCTCTTTGATGAAATCAACCATTTCGGAAACCTTGATATTTGCGCCGCCGTGCTTCGGACCCTTGAGAGCGCCGACTCCCGCCGCCATTGCGGCGTAGGTGTCTGTTCCGCTCGAGGTCAGAACTCTTGTTGCAAAGGTGGAGTTGTTACCGCCGCCGTGCTCCGCATGAACCATAAGGCAGATATCAAGCAGCTTTGCCTCTCTGTCGGTGAAAGCTTTATCCGCTCTGAGCGAACGGAGAACGGTCTGAGCCGTTCTGTGCTCAGGCTTCATCTGATGAATATACATGCTCTTGCGGTAATAATGTCTGCGTTTAACCTGATAGGCATAAACGATAATCGTCGGAACCTGAGCAATAAGATGAATGCACTGACGAAGCACATTTTCAATTGATGTGTCGTCGGGATTTTCGTCATAAGAATAAAGAGCGAGAATTGAGCGGGATATTTTATTCATAATATTGGGTGAGGGAGCCTTCATGATCATATCCTCAATGAAATCGTCGGGCAGCTCACGGCAGTATGAAAGCAGGTTGCAGAAATCGTCAAGCTCTTCCTTGGTCGGCAGAGAGCCGAAAAGGAGAAGATATGCAACCTCCTCAAAGCCGAATCTGTCCTCGGCGATGCAGGCATTGACGATATCCTCCATGTTGATGCCTCTGAACAGCAGGTGACCGTCTCTGGGTACTCTTTCGCCGTCGTCGATATAATAGCCGTCAACTGTGCAGATGCCGGTGATACCGGCCATAACGCCCGTTCCGTCGGCGTTTCTCAGACCTCTTTTAACATTGTAGCGTTCAAAATCCGCAGGATCTATATAGTTATATTTAAGAATCTGCTCGCATAATTTTTTAATGTCTCTTTCCGGGACATGTGATTCAATGGTGGACATATTTTCCGCCTCCGTTCTGTTGTTATAATATCTCCATCATACAATTAATAACCTATTATACAACACTCAATATATAAAAGTCAAGTAAACAATATTATACAGGAAATCATAACAATTTTATACAGGAAAGGATAAGAAAAATGCGAACAAACCTCATTATCTGTATCATTATTGCTCTTTCAATGATTCTGTGCCCGATTGCGGCTCTCGGAGGAGAAAAAAGCGGAGAAACGCAGACAAAGCCCACGGAGCTTTCAACGCAAGCCCCCGAGACTGCCGAATCGGCCGACAAGCCCGAAAAATACATTTCGGTTTTGTCACAGTCATCGGGGAGCGTTGCAAAAGTAAAAATGCGTGAGTATGTCATAGGCTCGGTTGCGGCGGAAATGTCGCCGCTTTATCACACCGAAGCTCTGAAAGCTCAGGCTGTGGCAAGCTACACCTATGCCAAGAAAACCAAGGAGCAGAACGAAAAGCACAAGGATTCTTCCCTCGGAGACGCAGACATAACCGACAGCCCCGCAATTCACCAAGGTTACATAAGCAAGAGCGAAAGGAAGAAAAAATGGGGCGATAATTATGAAAAATACGAAAAAAAGATTGAAGCGGCGGTTGATGAAGTTTTCGGCTGCTATGTAACATACAACGGCGAAACCGCTCTGACTGTCTATCATTCAATAAGCGCAGGCGCAACGCAAAGCGCAGAGACCCTTTGGGGAACGGATATTCCGTATCTTATCAGCGTTGAAAGCCCCGGCGATAAGCTTTCGCCCGATTATCGCAGTGAAAAATCATTCAGCGAAAGCGAATTCAAAAATCTGATTGAAAAATGCTCTGTAACTCTGACGGGTAACGCCGAAAAATGGGTCGGAGAAGCAAAAAAAGACGAAACGGGCTATGTTTCGTCTCAGATGCTCGGCTCAACCTCCGTCAGCGGAGTTACTATCAGAGATGCGCTCGGGCTGAGAAGCCTTTGCTTTGACATTAAGTATTCCGAAAGCAAATTTACCGTTGTCTGCCTCGGCTACGGCCACGGAATAGGCATGAGCCAATACGGAGCGGACTATATGGCAAGGCAGGGCAGCTCATGGCAGGAAATCCTGAAGCATTATTACCGGGGAGCCGATATTGTTAATGAATAATTTTAACCGCCTTTCGGGAAAATAAATACAGAAAATAATATTTAAAAAACGAAAGGAAAACTAAAATGAAACAGGTCGTTATAACTGCCGACAGTGCGGCGGATTTGCCGAAAGAAACGGCAGAAAAATACGGCATTGAAATCATGCCGATGTATGTAATTTTCGACGGTGACGCCAAAAAGGACAGCGTTGAAATTTCGGCGCTTGAGATTTTTGATTATGTTGAAAAAACGGGTGAAATTCCAAAGACCTCCGCCGTTTCCGTCGGGGAATATATCGACTTTTTCTCAAAATTCACGGAAAAAGGCCTTGCTGTTGTTCACCTCTCGTTTTGTTCGTCTTTATCCTCAACCCACCGCAACGCAAAGCTTGCCGCCTCGGGGCTTGACGGCGTTTATGTTCTCGACACCCTCAGTCTCGGCGGCGGGATTTCTCTGCTCGCTCTCAAGGGCTGTGAAATGAGCGAAGCGGGGCTGAGCGCAGAAGAAATCTATTCGGAGCTTCAGTCGCTGATTCCGTCCTGCAGAGTGA
>CAYXVM010000210.1:0-3435 GCA_964468465.1 uncultured Clostridium sp. | reverse complement strand
ACCGGGCTTTGGGAGATGGGTCATTGCGAATAACGCTTGCCGAAACAGCGGGATTTTGCTTCGGAGTTAATCGAGCGGTTACAATTGCTTATGAACTTGCTGAAAAAGGAAAAAAAGCCGCAACTCTCGGAGAACTCATACATAACGGATTTGTAACTTCGGAGCTTGAAAAAAAGGGGATAAGGATTATTTCTTCTCCGTCTCAGGCCAAAAAAGGTGAAACCGTTATTATCCGAGCCCATGGTGTTGCCAAAAACGTTTATGATGAGCTAATCGGCATGGACTCTGAAGTTTGCGACGCAACCTGCCCGTTTGTTAAGAAAATACACAAAATTGTTGAAGAAAATTCATCGCCCGATATTCCCGTCTTAATTGCCGGAGACCCGAATCACCCGGAGGTTATGGGCATAAAAGGCTATTGTCTCAGTGAGTCTTATGTCTTTAACAATTCTGAAGAACTTGAAAAGATAGCAAAAGCAAACCCATCATTATGCGAAAACCGAATAATAGTAGTCTCTCAAACGACATTTTCGCAAAATGAATGGAAAAAATGCAAAGAAAAAATAAAAATATACTGTACAAATGCAAAAATATTTGATACAATATGTCTTGCAACTCAAAAAAGACAGAATGAAGCCGCTGAGCTTTCAAAGAAAAGCGATCTTATGATTATTATTGGAGGGCGGCACAGTTCAAACACCGCTAAGCTTAAAGCGGTATGCAGTGAAAACTGCAAAACATATTTGGTGGAAAGAGCCGATGAGCTCAGGACCATAGACTTTTCTAATATCGCCGAAATCGGCGTCACGGCAGGGGCATCGACCCCTTCCGCAATAATTAAGGAGGTACTTTTAGAAATGTCCGAAATCGTAAATGAAACCACAAATATTCAGGTAGAGGAGGTGCCTTCTAAAGCCACGATCACAGACGATATGGATTTTTCCGAAGCGCTTGAAGCTTCTCTGAGCAATATGAGCACAGATCAGCATGTCAAGGGCGTTGTCATGGGAATCACTCCCACCGAAATCCAGGTTGATATCGGCAGAAAGCATGCCGGATTCGTTCCTATGGATGAATACAGCGCAAATCCTTCGGCAAATGCCGCAAAAGAGCTTAAAGTCGGTGATGAGATTGATCTTATCATCATGAAGACAAATGACGCTGAAGGCACGGTTATGCTCTCAAAGAAGCGTTATGACGCTCAGAAAACATGGAACGATGTTTTTGACGCTGCCGAGGACGGCAGAATCCTTGAAGGCGTTGTTACCGATGTTGTCAAGGGCGGTGTTCGTGTTCTGACTAACGGTGTTCGCGTATTTATTCCCGCATCTCATGCAACAGAGCGCCGTGACGAATCCCTTGATTCTCTGCTCAACAAGACCGTTAAATTCCGTATTATCGAAGTTAACAAGCAGCGCAAGAGAGCTGTCGGTTCAATCCGTTCAGTCCTCAAGGAGGAGAGAAATGCCGCAGCTGAGGCTTTCTGGGCACAGGCTGAGGTTGGCAAGAAGTATACAGGCGTTGTTAAGTCAATGACAAACTACGGTGCATTCGTTGATATCGGCGGCGTTGACGGAATGGTTCACATTTCCGAAATGTCATGGAAGCGCATCAAGAATCCTTCTGAAGTTTTTGAAATCGGTCAGGAAGTTGAGGTTTATATCAAAGCTCTTGACGCAGAAAACAAGAAGATTTCACTCGGATACAGAAAAGACGAGGACAACCCCTGGGAGATTCTCAGAAAGAATTATCCCGAAGGTTCGGTTGTTGAAGCTGAAGTTGTCGGCCTGACAACTTTCGGTGCATTTGCAAGAGTTATCCCCGGCATCGACGGTCTTATTCATATTTCACAGATTGCAGACCGCCGCATCAATAAGCCTGAGGATGTTCTCAAGGTTGGCGACAAGGTAACCTGCAAGATTACTGCAATTGATTTTGATAAGAAGCGTGTCAGCCTTTCAATCCGTGCCCTTCTTGAGCCCACTGAAGAAGCAGACGAAGCTGTTTCCGAAGAAGCTCTGGCAGAAGAAGCTGAAGCAGAAGCTCCTGCGGCAGAAGACGCCGAATAATAAAGTATTTTGCCGCCCGCAGTTTTTCTGTGGGCGGTTTTTATGATAAGCACGGTTTTTGGAGTGATACATATTACTAAAAAGAATAAATTCCTGGGTCCGCTTTATTGTATTCTTGCCGCAGTAATCTGGGGTCTGTCTTTTGTGGCTCAGAACGAAGGCAAGGATATAGGCACTTTCACTTTTAACGGAATCAGAACCCTGATCGGCGGGGTTGCGCTTCTTCCCATAGCGGCTTTGAGTTTAAAGAAAGATAATTCAAAATTGCCTGATGTAGAGAAGAAAAAAATACCTTTTAAAGATATTGCAATCGGAGGCTTATGCTGCGGCATTCCGCTTTTTATCGGCGGTAATCTTCAGCAGCATGCTTTTAATTATCTTGATGTCGGAAAGGTAGGTTTTATTACTGCGCTATATATGGTGCTCGTTCCCGTTTTCGGCATTTTTTTGAAGCAAAAGGCAAAGCTCAATGTCTGGCTCGGTGTTCTTTGCGGAGTTTTCGGCCTTTATTTTCTCAGCATACCTAAAGGCAGTTTTTCAATCGGAAAGGGCGAATTGATTACCGTTTTATGTGCGGTTGCTTTTGCCGTTCACATCCTTGTTATCGATCATTTTTGTAAAACAGTAAACAATGTTGCGCTTTCCTGCGCTCAGTTTTTTGTTGCGGGAACGCTTTCGATTATATGCATGTTCATTTTTGAAGAACCGAAAATAAGCGAAATTATCGGTTCAACGGTTCCGATTCTCTATGCGGGAATAATGAGCTGCGGCGTTGCGTTCACTCTCCAGATTTTCGGTCAGAAATATGCAGAGCCTGCCGTTGCATCGCTCCTGCTTTGCCTTGAATCGGTTTTCTCGGTCATTTTCGGCTGGCTTATTCTCAATCAAAAGCTTTCTTCAAGAGAAGCTTTGGGCTGTGTTATTATGTTTATTGCAATTATTCTCACCCAAGTTCCTGCAGAAAGTTTCAAGTTAAAGAAAAAATCAATTTAGTATGAGGAGCGTTGTATATGCTTAACAGAATTATAGCTGTTTTCATGTCTGCCGTTATTTCTCTTACGGGAATGATTTATTCCGCTGTAAACAGCATAATTGATTCCGCGGCTGAGCTGATATTCGGAATCCCATATACTGCTGAGGCAATAAAAGCCGATTTTTTCAGTGATATGGATGAATCGGATGTTATTCAAATTGATGATAATAACGGAATTATTGATGATAAGCTTGTTGTTTTCCTTAATCCCGACCTTGGTTTCATAAAGAAAATGAATGTCCTTTCGGAATGCGGCGGCGTTCTTTCGGGCTGGTGCACTCCCGCAAATCTCTATGTCATCAGCACTCCCGATATGTCATATGATGAAGCTGT
>CAYXVM010000209.1:0-3497 GCA_964468465.1 uncultured Clostridium sp. | reverse complement strand
TGCCCGTAGGGCTGAGGATTGATAAGTTAACGGATTAATCAATGCAACAGATAATACACAAGTTGCCGAAAATGAAAATACTTGCGGAGCTATTACAATCGGTCATAGGCGGAGCCTATCCATAATTTGCGAAGCAAACTTCATTTTTGCGACAGCAAAAACTTCATGTGCCGCAGGCACGCTTCATTCTTCATTTCAAAAAATCGGTCATAGGCGGAGCCTATCCTTAATTTGCGAAGCAAACTTCATTTTTGCAAAAAGCGGGCGACCACACAGGGTCGCCCCTACCGTCATATGCCACAGGCACCCTTCATTTCTTCATTTTATTTATCGGTCACAGCCGGAGTTCAACCTATTTTTTCCGGCGCATTTAAAAGCCGAGGGCAGCTTCCTCTTTCCTGTGAAGCTGCCCTTTTTCGACTTAATTATTATTTTGAAAGGATGGAATTGGGGAGCCGCAATGCAGAGGCACTTTTCTGCCGAGCGGCCAAATTAAAGTTTTACTCTTGCTATGTGTATATTATACATTAATTCCCGGCTCAAAACCACCCTTTTAAATTACAATATAAATACAAAACAGTTACAAAGCGTCCTTAAAATGTTACAATTTGTAACCATTAAATCAGCAAAGCAATCATATAAATGTATTATGTGAAAGGAGCTTTGCAATGAAGAACAACACGGAAAAAGACAAGCATCTTGAAATATTAACTTTTATCGTATCCGTTGCGCTGATAGCGGCGATATGCTTCAGCCACAGCGCAGGCAGGCTGTCTCTCGCCATGGCAGGCTTAATGTTCTCCCCCGTCGTGGCGGCAACCGATTCTGCTTCAACTGCCGCAGATAGCCAAACCTCCGTCGCAGACAAAGCCGCCGAAACCACCGTATTGCAAACTGCGGTGAG
Source organism: uncultured Clostridium sp. (assembly GCA_964468465.1). Classification (GTDB taxonomy): domain Bacteria; phylum Bacillota; class Clostridia; order Oscillospirales; family Acutalibacteraceae; genus CAG-177. The sequence goes on along the minus strand of CAYXVM010000209.1, from coordinate 2,593 downwards.
TGAGACGGATATAACCGAAACTCCCGCCGATATCAAGGCACTGATTCAAAAATACACAAAGCTTTTTGCAAACGACAAAAAAGACGCCGCCATTGTACCGATAACATACGAAAAAGCGGGCGCAACTCATATTTTCAAAAATGTCAGGGTCAAAAACACCACCGACACCAAAACGCTCAACATTGAAAAAGTGCTTGGCGAGCCTTTGGAGCTTTCGGTTGACAAGTCAAAGCCCGCCGTTCTGATTTTTCACAGCCACACCTCCGAGGGCTACGAAATGATTGAACGGGATTGGTACGCTCAGAATTACACGGCTCGAAGCAATGACGAAAACATAAATATTGTCAGAGTCGGCACGGAAATCGAGAATTATCTGACAAAACTCGGTTATACTGTTATTCACGACAAAACAATCCATGACGATGACTATTCGGGCTCTTATTCCCACTCCCGCAAAACCATCTCAAAGATACTTGAAGAAAACCCGCAGATTCAGGTTGTTCTCGATATTCACAGAGATTCGATAACCCGTGACAACGGCGAAAAAATCAAGCCGGTCAACACCATATCAGGCAAAAAAGCGGCTCAGCTCATGATTATCACGGGTGCCGAGGAGGGAAAGGTTGAGGACTTTCCCGATTGGGAATACAATCTTCGCTTCGCCTTACAGCTTCAAAGAAAATGCGAGACGATGTATCCGGGCTTGATGCGTCCGGTTCTTTTCTCTCAGAGAAAATACAACATGGATATAACACATTTCAGCCTGCTGATTGAAATGGGAAGCGAAGCAAACACGCTTGAAGAAGCCTGCTACTCGGGGCGTATGCTTGCCTCGGCTTTGGCGTCGCTTATGGATGAATACGCTGTCGAAAAGGACGAAACCGAATGAAAATTCTCAGAGCATATTTTATAACCGCCGCCGCAGTCGTATGTTTGACTGCGACAGCGGCATGTATCTTTATTGCCGATGAAAATGTCAAAAAAATCAGCTTCGGCAACGAAAACGCCGTTATAGTTCTGAACAGCGCAGATGAAAGGCTTTATGAAGAAGCGGTCAATCCTCTGCCCCTGCTCGAAAAAATCAAGGAGGCAGCAAAAAAGGCGGCAAGCATTGCGCCGCCGCCCGTTAACAATCTTTATTGGTTTGCCGAAAACCTATCAGCCGAGCAGGAAATAAAGTGAATCAAAAACAAAAATCCTGTAGCCGTCCAAATCGATAATTTCCTTTGTCAGCAATCGAAAAGCATGCCAATCAGAGGTTGACATCAAGATGTTGATTTCTTTCTCGGAGAGCAAAACAAAATATCTGTCAACACCCTCCTGCTCTTTGAACCATTGCTTATTGGTCTGGTAAACAGCGGGAGAAATTCCGTTTTCGTCAACATCAACATTCACCGCTTTGACCTCCGAATCCGAAAGAACGGTTATCGCCTGAGAGTTCCAGAAGGTTGCAAAGCCGTAGCTGAGGTCGTTGTCTTTCAGAATCATTGCAAGCTGATATTTCTCATTGTGAACAATGCCGTTTTTATCCATTTCGGCAATATTTATAAACGAAACGCCGCTCATAAGCAGAAGAATGCACGCCGAAACAGCGGCAAAACGCATGGGAACAACATAGCCCTTTGCGGCTTTCAGCACGGCGAAGCAGACGAGAAGCCCCGTGCAGATCATGGGGCTTAGCCTCCAATTTGCCGCCGAAAGAATGCCGAAAACATAGCCGAACATGATAACGGAGCTGAGCCCGAAATGGGCAAGAATCAGAAGCTTTGAGCCGAAATCGAATTTTTTATAGCATATCAGAGCAATAATCGGAACAACGGCAATGATTATCGCCGCCGCAATGCGGATAATGTTAATGAATGATTCGGGCGAGAAAATCGACATACCGTATTCGGCGTCAACTCCGAAAAGCATGAACCAATGAAGCGGGAAATTGCCGAGATTGCCGAGCCAATCGGTCATGTCGTCATAACCTGAATAAGCATTTGCATAGCCTGCGTTAACACCATTGCTCAGAATTGCCGTAATACCGAGACCGATAAGAGCGGAGAAAATGCAAATAATGCAATAGTATAAAGAAGCTCTGTTATCCTTTGAAAAAATCTTTTGCTCCCTGTTGAGCATTATTTCAGCAACCGCCGCAAACAAAACAGGAATAATTCCCATTGAAATTATCTGCAACCCGTCAAGACCTGCGCAGACAGAGAAAAGAACCGTAAATACCGCACAAACTATAAACGGCTTTGATGAATCGGTTCTGCTGAAAGCCTCTTTGAATTTTATCAGAAGCGAGAGCAAAACGCAGATAACGGCAACGCAAATGCTGTAATAAATGACATGCTCATAGAAAACTTCTCTGAGCTTTTCCGATGCGCAGAGCACCGACAGAAGCGTTCCGAGAGCCGTGAACGAAAGCGGATAGCTGAATTTAAGGCTTCTGCAAAGCAGAAGAACCGACGCCGCCATCAACAGAGTGAAAAGCACCATTCCGATATGGTGAGTAGTCATTGAAACGCCGAAAATGCCGATAAACGGAGCCATAAGCATCGTGCCGCCGAACGGAAGCATCGCCGCATAGCCGAAATCGGGGTTG
>CAYXVM010000208.1:0-3498 GCA_964468465.1 uncultured Clostridium sp. | reverse complement strand
AAATCCGTAGGGTTCGGCGTCCCCGACGAACCGATTCGCCAAGGGCGAATAATTTGTTAAATTTTCCCATGAAACGATATATTTTTTATTAATCCAAAACGGCGGGAGCAAGCCCCCACCCTACCTTGAACCTATTACCTTTTGCATCTTCACTGTTCACTCAAAAATCAGCTTTTGCGGAGCAACAAAAATCATCGTGTTTTCTTTTTACTCCCTCCGTCATTTGCTGCGCAAATGCCACCGTCTCGGCTCCCGCCTCGGTCGGTGCTTCTGAGCATACGCTCAGAGGTTGCCACCGGCAACCCGCACCCTCAAGAGGGAGGCGAATAATCCAATCAGCTTTTGCGGAGCAACAAAAATTTTCAAAAAGTCTTGACAAGTGAACGGGCGTTCACTATAATATAGGTAAACGAGCGTTCACCACGGAGGATAACGGAATGGTTGAAACAAAAGAAAAAATTCTGATGACTGCGCTCCGCCTGTTTGCGAGGGACGGCTACGAAGCGGTTTCGGTCAGTATGATTGCGGGCGAGCTGGGAATCACAAAGGGCGCTTTGTATAAGCATTATAAAAACAAGCGTGATATTTTTGACAGTATCGTTGAGAGAATGTATCGGCTCGATGCCGAGAAATCAAGGGAGCATAATGTCCCCGAGGAAAAGCGTGAGCAGAATCCCGAAAAATACGAAAATGTGTCTTTGGAAAGCCTGAAAGAGTTTACGGTTTCGCAGTTTCTGCTTTGGACGGAGGATGAATTTGCTTCTGATTTCAGAAAAATGCTGACTTTGGAGCAGTACCGAAGCGCTGAAATGACGGAATTATATGCAAGCTGTTTCACCACGGGTCCCGTTGCCTACACGGAGGATATTTTCCGTGAAATGATAAAAAACGGCGTTCTGAAAGAAGCCGACCCGAAGCTGCTTGCGGTTGAATTTTTTGCGCCGCTGTTTTTTCTGATTAATGCTTCCGACGGTTCGGCAGACAGGGCTGAATCCGTTGACCTGCTTAATAATCACATTGACGGCTTCATTCGGCGATACTCAGCCGAAAAATAAAAAATGACAGGAGAAATCACTATGAAATATGTTAAAAGCGAAAAATATAACACACCCGAACTTCAATCAAAAATCATGGGTCCGAACCCCGTAAAATTGGAAGAAGAATTGCTGATAAATCATAAAATTCCCGACGGTGCGGTTGTCTGCGACCTCGGGAGCGGTCAGGGCCTGACGAGCGTATTTTTGGCAAAGGAATACGGCTTCACCGTTTATGCGGCTGATTTGTGGAGCGAACCCGAGGAGAACCGCATTTTCTTTGACTCCATGGGCTTGACCGGAGAGCAGATTATTCCCGTTAAAGCCGATGCAACCGATCTGCCGTTTGAAAAGGAGTTTTTCGACGCCGTTATAAGCACGGATTCATATAATTATTTCGGCAGAGACGAAAGCTACCTTGACGAAAAGCTTTTGCCGTTTGTCAAGAGCGGCGGCTATATCTATATTGCCATTCCCGGCATGAAAAAGGACTGCCACGATAACCTGCCCCCCGAGCTTCTGCTCTCGTGGACTCCCGAACAGCTTGACTACATGCACGATGTTGAATATTGGAGCAAAACGGTAGGCAAATGCGAGGGCGCAGAGGTGATTTCCGTTCAGGAAATGGAGAGCAACGACGAAGTCTGGGCAGATTGGCTCAAGCAGGAGAACGAATATGCCGTCGGCGACAGAAAATCAATGGAAGCAGGCGGCGGAAAATACCTGAATTTCATTTCTATCGTTCTGAAAAAGAAATAATCAAAAAACAGGTAAATAAAAAACTGCTTGTATCGGCAATTCAGCCGTCGCAAGCAGTATTTTTTATTTTAAAAATCCGTTGAAAAGAATCGGCAAAAGCGTTTCGGAGTAGCGGCTGAGCGCATATTCTCCGTTGCACAGGCACCAATCGCTGATTATTGCCCGTTCGCACAGGGCGTAAGCCTTGACTATTTCATTGACCGAAACATCACTGCGGAATTCGCCTTTTTCCTGGCTTTCGATAACAATTCGGCGAAGCAGTTTATAGTAAATCCTGTTGTGGTCAAGCAAGGTGCGGTCGCCCTTTAAGGTGAGCTGAGAGGAATAGAGCTTTGCAAGCAGGTCAATGGGAATTCGGTTTTCAATCATTATGAAAAGCTCTTTGTTGAGATACATGAGCTTTTCAAAGCCGCTCATTTCCTCGGGCAGGGCTTCCTGCAATTCCTCGTATTTGCTGTCAAACAGGCTTGAAAGAGTGCTGAGCAGCTCCTCCTTGCTGTTGAAATAATGATAAAACGAGCCTCGGGAGGTTCCCGATTCGTCAACAACATCCTCAACGGTCGTGCTGTCATAGCCGTTTTTATAAAACAGCTCCCATGCGGCGTTGACAATCTTCATTTTAGTGTTGCGGGAATCCTTTTTCGGCATGGCGCACCTCCTGCTTTGATGCTCCTATTATACAACAAGGCTTTCGCCAAATCAAGAGAAAACGCCCAAATGCTCAAGCAGGATTTTAATGCCCATGAGAATAAGAATAATTCCGCCCGTGAGTTCGGCTTTTGATTTGTATTTTGAGCCGAAGATGTTGCCGATTTTGATGCCTGCGGCGGAGAGAACGAAGGTCGTTAAGCCGATAAATCCGACTGCGGCGCCGATGTTGACATCGGGCAGAAGAGCAAAGGTTATGCCGACGGCGAGAGCGTCAATGCTCGTTGCGATTGCAAGGGTCAGCATTTCCTTGAATCCCATGGAAGCGTTGGATTTTTCCTCGTCCTTTGAAAGCGCTTCTTTAATCATGTTTGCGCCGATGAGACCGAGCAGAACAAAGGCTACCCAATGGTCAATTTTGGTTATGTATTCCTCAAACGCCGCACCGAGAAAATAGCCGATGAGCGGCATGAGCGCCTGAAAGCCGCCGAACCACAGGCCTGCAAGCCCCATTTCTTTTATTCCCGCCTTTTTGACGGCAAGACCCTTACAGATTGAAACTGCAAACGCATCCATTGAGAGACCGACGGCGATGATGAATAATTCCGTTAGTGACATAATTTTTTACTCCTGTCTTAAAAATAAAAAATCGGATTCAGCTTTTTGAGCTGTATCCGACCGTAAAAAAAGACGCAGATACAGCGGGCAAAGCCGTATCATGAGTCTTGTCAATTAAGGCAAGCCAGGCAAAAAGCCAGCGTGTTGACTTGCCGCACAGGTTTTATCCGTGCCAACTACTCCCTCACGAGCAACCGCCGTTTCGGCGATTGACGGTATTTTACCATGCCTTGACAGGGTTTGTCAATACTTTTGTTGTAATCAACAAAACCTGCCTGCAAATCTCCCGTAAATTTTACTTAATAAACTCTTGCAATGGAACACTCTATTATAGTATAATAAAATAGCAAATCAAAGGGACTTTTGTAACTGACGGAAAAGCGGATAAGGTGATGGGAGTTGAACACAATATGCCGAAAATTTGATATTACGGCGTATT
>CAYXVM010000207.1:0-3533 GCA_964468465.1 uncultured Clostridium sp. | reverse complement strand
GCCTGCGAAAATGCAGACTCCCTTAATCCTTATCCGTATATCCTTTTGCTGTATTCGGCATATTCGCCGCTCTTTATTTCATCAATCCATTCGGTGTTTGCAAGATACCAATCAATCGTTTTTTTCATGCCGCTGTCAAAATCGGTTTCAGGTTTCCACCCGAGAGCCGCAGTAATTTTTGACGGGTCAATTGCATAGCGGAGATCATGCCCTGCCCTGTCCTTGACATAGGTAATCAACGATTCGGGCTTTGAGAGATAGCGCAAAATAGTTTTAACAACCTCAATGTTGGTTCTCTCATTGTGACCGCCGACATTGTATATTTCTCCGGGAATTCCGCCGTGAATTATTAAGTCGATTGCCTTGCAATGGTCTTCAACATACAGCCAATCCCTGACATTAACGCCCTTGCCGTAAACAGGAAGATTCTTATCCTCAAGAGCCCTGACAATCATCAGAGGAATCAGCTTTTCCGGGAATTGATAAGGGCCGTAATTGTTTGAACAGCGTGAAACGGTAACGGGCAAGCCGTAGGTTCTGTGATAAGCGAGCGTAAGCAGATCTGCCGAGGCTTTTGAAGCCGAATAAGGACTTGAAGTTATCAGCTTCATATCTTCCGTAAAGAAAAGATCGGGTCTGTCAAGCGGTAAATCGCCGTAAACTTCATCGGTTGAAACTTGATGATATCTTTTAACTCCGTATTTTTTGCTCGCTTCAAGCAGACACGCCGTTCCCATAACATTGGTTTCAAGAAAAATAAACGGATTCTCTATTGAGCGGTCAACATGGCTTTCTGCGGCAAAATTAACAACAATATCAAATCTTTCTTTATCAAAAAGCACATCAACAAAAGCTTTATCGGAAATACTGCCTTTGACAAATTTAAAATTCGGATTCTTCAGCGCTTTTGAAAGGCTTTTCAGATTTCCGGCATAGGTCAGAGCATCGAGGCAAACAATTTCGTAGTCGGCGTATTTATCAAGCATATAATAAACGAAATTACAGCCGATAAAGCCTGCGCCGCCGGTTACAAGAATTTTCATTCGGTTTCCTCCTCTGATTCTATCTTGGGTTCGGGCTCTTTTACCGAAACAATTTTTCTGAACTCAACCTGGTCATAAAGCTTTTTAAATCTGACGCCGACGGAATAGGTTAAATCGCAATTGGGGCAATAGAAATTTGCTCTGAAAAATTGGCAATGAAATTTCCATTTTGTTTGCTGAGTGCATTGTTTTCCGCAGGATTCGCAGGTGTGGTTAAGCCTTTTCTTATCAACAAGCGGATTATCAATGTTCCTGATAACCTTTGCTTTATAAAGGAGCTTTGAATAGAATTCTTCATCGCACTTGATAATCTCAGGCTCAATATATCCGCTGTCAAAAATCTTTTTTAATATTTCGGCTGTCAGCATACTGTCGCCGAGTGCTCTGTGATGAATAAAATTATCGGGATTAATTCCGAGAGCTTCAGCCGCAGTCATAAGACCGACCTGATGCCCCTTTCCGCTTTTTGAATATTTCTGATAGCATTTCTGTAAATCGCAGTAATTTTTTAGAAAAGGAATAATTTTTATCCCGTTAAGATATTTAAAATTGTCGAGCAACACCCTGATATCGCCGTCGCCCCAAGTCATAATAACGCTGTCTTCGTTTCCAATCCATTTTCTGAACATGGAAAAGGTCTGAGTGAACGGCATTCCGCCGCTGATATCATCATTTGTCAGATGAGTCAGTCTTTTAACCGTTCCACGGAGCTTTTTGCCGATCTGAGAACGAATAATATAAGAAAAAGTGTCGATAACCTCGCAGTTTTCGTCAAGCTTGACTGCTCCGATTTCAATAATTTCATTGATATAGCCGTCAGCTTTTTTCGCATAAGTATTGTTCCACTCAAGATCCATTACGATATACTGCATTCAAACATTCCTTCGCTGTGTTTTTGAGTTCCTGATATATAATACAATATTTAGCCGCATAATGCAAGAGAAAAAGCGTCAAAAACGCAAAGAAGCAGGCAACTGCATTCAACAATCGCCTGCTCAAAAGAATCAGAGCTTATTTTGTGCCGAATATTCTGTCTCCTGCGTCGCCGAGACCGGGAACAATGTATCCGTGGTCATTAAGGTGATCATCAAGAGCGCCGACATAAATATCAACATCGGGATGAGCCTCTTTGAGGGCGTTAAGTCCTTCAGGAGCGGCGATAATGCACATAAACTTGATATCTTTGGGATTGCGCTTTTTAATCTGAGTTATTGCATCGATTGCCGAACCGCCTGTTGCAAGCATCGGGTCAAGAACAATAACCTCTCTGACCTCAATATCTGAGGGAAGCTTGCAATAATATTCAACGGGTTTCAGAGTTTCGGGGTCACGGTAAAGACCGATATGACCGACTCTTGCTGAAGGAACAAGCGCAAGAACGCCGTCAACCATGCCGAGACCTGCTCTGAGAATCGGAACAAAAGCAAGCTTTTTGCCCGAAATAACCTTGGTTTTTGCCATTGCAACGGGAGTTTTGGTTTCAACCTCTTTAAGAGGAAGATCTCTTGTTGCTTCATAGCACATAAGCATTGCTATTTCGCCGACAAGATTGCGGAATTCAAGTGAACCCGTTTCTTCATTTCTGAGGAAGGTCAGCTTGTGTTGAATAAGAGGATGATCCATAATAGTTACTTTTGACATAATTAAACCTCCGGATTTATTCAAAATAATAATTAAAACCTGTTTTCAAGCTCGGTTATCTGAGCAATTCTTCTTGCATGACGGTCTTCACCGCTGAAAGGAGTATCAAGAAATACATCGACAAGCTCAACTGCCTTTTCGGGCGAAACAACTCTTCCGCCGAGGCAAAGAATATTGGCGTCATTGTGTCGTCTTGTCATTTCAGCCGAGAACATGTCCGAACAGCATGCCGCACGGATTCCTCTGACTTTATTTGCTGCCATGGAAATTCCGACACCTGTTCCGCAAAAGAGAAGTCCGAGGGTGCATTCACCGCCCGCAACGGCTCTTGCCGTCTTTTCGGCATAAACCGCATAGTCAACGGAATCTGTTGAATAAGTTCCGTAATCCTTATACTCGATTCCTCGATCTTCAAGGTGTTTGATGATAAACTGTTTCAGCTCGAAGCCTGCATGGTCACAGCCTAATGCAATCATATTTTTTCTCCCTTTCTGATTCTGAGCTCACGCTCTGCCTGAGGCAGTCTGAGATATGCGGGAGCAATTAATGCAGAATCAATGAAATTATTGTTATTTAAAGCAGCAAGAGCGCTGCCGTATGCCCTTTGATAACGCCTGTTTTCACCCGAAAGAGAAACATTGGTTAGCTCCGAACCGAAGCTTTTGAAGCAAAGCTCAGCTCCGTCACCTGCAAGATAGATTATATCGTTATAATTTGAAATTTCAGACCGTAAATCATCAATTGAAACAGCCTTATCTTCACAAAGGCGTGTTATTTTTGAGCCGTCTGAACAAAAAAGGGCTGTATAACCCTGATTGCACCTTGCATCCATAGCTGCACAGACTATGC
>CAYXVM010000206.1:0-3578 GCA_964468465.1 uncultured Clostridium sp. | reverse complement strand
GGAAAGCCCTTTGAAAATCAGCCCCGTGAGCAAACCCTCAAGTATTCTCGGAATAAGGCAGATAATGAGGGTGTAAATCGGGCTGATTGCAACAAGTGCCGCACCGAATGCGCTCATTCCCGAAACAGCCTGCCAGAAGCTCGTCAGACCGAATACCGCACCGCATATTGCCCCGGCAGAAGGTCCGAGTACAATTGCCGCAATGGCGACGGGAATAACATTCAGCGTTATTTCAATAACGCCGATTTTGATGTAACCGATGCTTGTGAAGCCGAAGATTAACAGCAACGCAACAAGCACGGAAAGCTGGGTGAGGCGCAGTATGCGCCGGGTGTTTGCGGATTTTGACATAATATATTCCTCCTTGCTGCTGCTCAGCAATGAATTTTAAAGCAACCGCAGATTAGTGCGGCAGCTTCGGGCGGATGCAGCGCATGATTGACGAAATAAGTTATTGCCAGTATATTTTATTTTTTGTTTTTCTCATATAAAACTTTCAAGCCGTATAAAATCAGCTCGCCGTTATATATGATATCCCGTTTGCAGCTTTTTACAAGGTCTTTTGAAAGACCGCCTGTTGCAACGGTGGTCATAACCTTGTCGCCAAGCTCGTCCTCAAGCTTTTCGCAAAGCCCGTCAAGCATCGCCGCAAAGCCGAAAACCGTTCCCGACTGCATTGAATCGATTGAGTTTTTGCCGATTGCGTGGGTCGGAGTTTTAAGGCTGATGTTCGGGAGCTGAGAGGTTCTTGCGGAAAGTGCGTCAAGAGAAATTCCGATTCCGGGTGAAATCGTGCAGCCGCAGAATGCGCCGTTTCCGTCAATAACGCTGATTTTGCTCGCCGTGCCCAGGTCAATAACAAGGCAGGGCAGGGGATAAAGATTCGCCGCTCCGACTGCTCCTGCAAGCAGATCCGCTCCGAGCTGGGCGGGGTTATCAATCAGAATGTTCATTCCCGTTTTGATTCCGGGGCCGAGTATCATCGGCTTGCATCCCGTGATTCTTTTAACCGATTCGCTGACGGTTGACGAAAGCTCGGGCACGACGCTGCTTATCGCCGCTCCGTCAAAGCTGTAGTGCGGAGTCTGATACAAATCAAAAATCTGTTTGAACTCAACGGCGTATTGGTCGGGGGTTCTTGAACGGTCGGTCGCAAGGCGTGAAACGAAAACAAGCCTGTCGCCGTCATAAACGCCCATTGTTATGTTGGTGTTTCCGATATCTATTGTCAGAAGCATATAATTCACCCGTTTGATTATTATTATCTTTATTATACACTCTTTCTCGCTGAAATGCAACAAAATACTTGATTTTAGTTTAATGTATTGTATAATAAAGAATAGTAAATAAGAAAGAAGTGACAGCCGATGAAATGCACAGTCTGCCCGAGAAACTGCATGGCTGACAGAACAGGCGGAAAAGGCTTCTGCGGGGTCGGAGACGGCTTCAGGGTCGCAAGGGCGGCTCCTCATTTTTGGGAAGAACCGTGCATCAGCGGAGTTAACGGCTCGGGCACGGTGTTTTTTTCGGGCTGTAATCTCGGTTGCGTTTTCTGCCAGAATTATGAGGTCAGCCATTCCGCTTTCGGCAAAGAGATAACCGATACGGAGCTTATGAAAGTGTTTGATTCGCTGATTGAATCGGGCGTTCATAATCTGAATCTCGTAACGCCGACCCATTATGCGCCCCGTCTTGCAAAGGTTCTGAAAGAATACAGTTCGCCCGTTCCCGTGGTCTGGAATTCATCGGGCTACGAAAAGGCTGAAACGCTGAAACAGCTTGAAGGTCTTGTTGATATTTACTTGCCAGACATAAAATATTTTGACAGCGCACCCGCTCTCAAATATTCGGGAGCGGCAGATTATTTTGACCGTGCCTCGGAGGTGGTGCGGGAGATGTTCCGTCAGGTCGGTCTGCTTGAAACCGATGAAAACGGAATGGCGAAAAAGGGGATTATAATCAGGCATATGGTGCTCCCCGGCAATATCTCTCAGGCGGTCAAAGTGTTTTCGTGGGTGCGTGAGAATTTTCCGCCCGAAATTAGCATCAGCGTTATGCGGCAGTATACGCCCTACGGCAAGGCGCTTGATATGCCGCCGATTAACCGCAGGCTTTCTTCAAGGGAATATTCGATTGTCAAAGAAAAAATAATGGCTCTCGGATTTGAAAACTGCTATTTTCAGGGTAAAGATTCCGCAAAGGAGAATTTTATTCCCGATTTTAACCTTGAAGGTCTTGACCTTTCATAAAATTTTTGATAAATTGTAATAGAATTTTAATATTAAGGAGATATGCTATATGGCAAAGAAAAACGGATTCTTCGGAGAGTTCAAAAAATTCATCACAAGAGGCAATGTAATCGACCTTGCAGTCGGCGTTATCGTCGGCGGCGCATTCCAGAAAATCGTCAATTCTCTTGTTGACGATATCGTAATGCCCGTTATCAGCCTTGCAACAAAGGGACTTGATTTTGCAAATTGGTTCATTGCTCTTGACGGAGGAGATTATGCAACTCTTGAGGCTGCAAAAGAAGCCGGAGCGGCAACTCTCAACTTCGGTAACTTCATCAGCGCTATTCTTAATTTCCTCATCATGGCGTTTGTTATTTTCCTGCTTGTCAAAGGAATCAACAGCGTTGTTGAAAAGACAAAGAAGCCTGCAGCTCCCGAAGCTCCCAAAACCAAGAAATGCCCCTACTGCAAAACCGAAATCGATATCGAAGCTTCAAGATGCCCGCATTGTACTTCTGAAATTGCAGAATAATCCGATTTAAACATACAAAGGGTGACGCTTTATGAAATTGGGATTTATCGGAACGGGCAATCTTGCGGGCGCAATTGTCAGAGGCGTTGCGTCAGCGGGCATAATTCCGACAGATGAAATACTGATATTTGATGTGAATTCCGAAAAAACCGAGGCTTTGAAAGCTCAGCTCGGAGTTCGGACTGCTCAGAGCGCAAAAGAGGTTGCGGCAAAATGCGAAAATGTTGTTATTGCCGTTAAGCCAAAGGATTTTGCCGCCCTTGCCCGTGATATCAGCGGCGAGGTCAAGGCAAATAATCCGCTTGTCATTTCAACAGCAGCAGGCACGGAAATTTCATCGATAATTTCATATTTCGGCTTTGACGCAAAGATTGTCAGAATAATGCCGAACATCAATGCCGCAGTAGGCGAAGCCATGACCGCTTTCTGTGCTTCCGATTCTGTTTCGCAGTCCGAAAAGGATTTTGCCGCCGAATTTTGCTCTTATTTCGGCAAAGCGGTTGCCCTTGAAGAAAAATATTTTTCGGCTTTTACCGCAATTGCAGGCTCTGCGCCCGCTTTTGCATTCATCTTTGCCGACGCTCTGACCGATGCAGGCATTAAATACGGCTTGCCTGCCGCAACTGCTCAGAATATCGCCGCTCAGATGCTTCTTGGCAGCGCAAAGCTGCTGCTTGAAAGCCCGCTTGCGATAAGCGACCTTATCAGAAATGTCTGCTCGCCTGCGGGAACTACCATCGAGGGCGTTTGCAGCCTTAAAGAATCGGGCTTTGAAAATGCGGTTATAACCGCAATTGACAAAACGGTTGAAAAAG
>CAYXVM010000205.1:0-3600 GCA_964468465.1 uncultured Clostridium sp. | reverse complement strand
CGTCACGGTTAATGCGGAAGGTCTTGACCTCAAGCTTGTTGAAATCGGCATAGAATCCTGCATCGATAAGGTCGCAGACAATCGCCGCCTTAACGGGCTTGCCCTCGGTCTCACAAAGGCGCATTATAACATCGCCAGAGCCGTCCTCGCAGTATTTGAGAGCGTCAAGGCGGATGTTGGACTTATTGATGCTGATAAAGCTCTTTTTAAGCGGCAGACTGCCCTTGTGATAGCCTGCGGGAACGGTGACGGGTCTTGAATTGAACAGAGCGGAAATCTGCTGTACTCCGCTGTTCTCCGCTTCGCCCGAATGAGGATAAACGGCATATTCAAACCTGTGCAGACCCTCGTCGGTGTAGCTGAAATCGGCGGCAGGTCGGTCGGAATAATGGTCGGCAAAAATGCAGTTTCTCAGCATGGTGAGCTTCAGAGTATTGCCGGGGCAGTCATAGCTGTATTTTGAATCGGTGATAAGCGAAACGCCCTTGCGGATCTCCGTCGCTCCTGCGGTGATATCGCCCCAGGTGAGCGCAGGCTCTTCCTCGCCGTTGCAGGGTCTCTTGATAAGGCCTGCGGGAATTTCGTAGGTTGAAATCGGGTTTTCTCCCTCAACCGTAACGGGCATTTTGAGAATCGTCAGCGGCTCCTGCCAAAGGATTCTGCTCTTTACTCTGAGCATCTTGCATCCCGAGGCAAGAATGAAATCCTGAGTGAGATATGAACCGCCGTAAATGTGCTTGACTCTGACAACGGCTCTGAGCGGGCCTTTTTCGATAAGCTCAATCGATTTAAGCTCCATTTTGGCAATCACTTTGTCGAACTTGAATATGTTATGCGCCCATGTGTCAGGCTCGGAATTATCAATAACCGTCGGAACGCAGAACTCTCCGCCGACAAACTCTGCGCCGTTTTCTTTGGTAATAAGGTTCTTTATGCCGCCCGTCTTTTCGTCGAAAATGACTTTGAGATGCTCGTTTTCCATTGTGAATCCGTCTGCGGTAACGTCGCTGTCGCACTTGCCCCAATCGGTGAAATCCGAATCATAGTGCCAAAGCCAATAGGTCGCATAGCCGAGGGGCGGAACCTTTGCCATGAAAACGGTGTCAAGGTGAGAATCGTTGGAGCGTGAGGAACGGACATTCTGAAAGAGAACATCGTTCCAATCGCTGTCCTGAACCCTCTTTGACGGATGATAGGTTCTGACGGGAGTTTCAACCTCAAATGAATTGGGATTGAAAACAACAATAGGTCTCGGAAATTTAAGGTTGCGGCAATGGTGGCGTGCGTTGCATGAAACCGTGTCGGAAACGCCGTCAAGCCATGTATTGATTGATTCGGCAATTTTCAGCATCGCCTTGTTTTCTTCCGAAGCGGCAATTTTCATCGAATAGCCGAGAGCGTCACGCACATCGTCATAAGCTTCTCTGATTGAACAGCCGCAGAGAATATCGTGGAACTGATTGAAGCAGACCTCTTTCCATGCCTTGCCGAATTCCTCGGTTGCTTTGGGGAGATTTGAAAGCTTTGAGGCAACCGTGTTCCATTTTTCGGCGTTCTGAAGCCAATATTCGGCTTTTCTGTTGAGCTGTTTCATCATTGAGGTTGCCGAATAACAGCCGCTCGCATGGTGCTGAAGGTCGTCTTTCCAAACGGGCAAATCCAGCTTATCGGCGCATTGCTGAGTGAAGTATTCTTCGGGAGAAGAAAATTCAAGCTCTGCATAGCCCTCCTCTTTAAGCTGCATGAGATATTCGATATCGCCCTTTGTCGGGCCGCCGCCGTGGTTGCCCACGCCGAAAAGCATCATCATTCCGTGACCCGTATTTTCGGCTCTCTGCATATAATCGGGAAGCTTTCTGTCAATATCCTCCTTGCCCGAAACGCCGTAGCTTTCGGGAATTCTGTAGGTCAGAACCCTTGAACCGTCGGGGCTGTCCCACCAAAATAGATTTTCGGGGATTTCGGGATTTTCGTGCATACCGGGGCGCATCATAACATAACAGCGCATACCGCCCTTTGTTAAAAGCTGAGGGAGCATTCCGCTGTGACCGAATGAATCAACATTGTAACCGATTTTGCAGATATCGCCGAACTTTTCATAGTAATAAAGCTGGCTGTAGAGCGCCTGACGGGCAAAGCTCTCGCCGCTAGGCATATTACAGTCGGGCTGAACCCACCAGCCGTTGACGGGAACCCATCTGCCACGCTTGACAAGCTTTCTGATTTCGTCGAAAAGCTCGGGGTCAATCTCCTCAACCCAGCGGTAATACGAAGCGGACGAACAGGTGAAAACCAATTCGTCATATTCATTGAGCCTGTCAACTGCGCTTCGGAAGGTCTGAAGCACCTCGCCGCAGCCCTCCTGCCAACGCCACAGCCATATGGGGTCAAGGTGAGCGTTACCGATAAGATGTATTTTTTTATTCATAATTCTCTCCCTTATTCAAAGAAACCGTAATATCTGCCTATCCAATAAGCAAATGTGTAAACATAACAGCTTTCAATGCACATAACGCCGCTTGAATCCTCGTTAACGAAGCCGAGCGGATTTCTGTCATATTTGGAAATAAAGCGTTCATCGGGCGGAAGAAGCACGGAAATTTCTTTTATGCCGGTTCTGAGAGTTTTAACGGGGGTGTCGTGCCTGCCCGTGAGGCTGACTCCTGCCGCAAGACGGCTGACATTCGTTCTGTAGAACCATTCCGCAAGGCGTTCCATATCAATCTCCGCATCGGGGCATGAAAGGGCAAACGGCAGGTCATAGCCCGGATTATGCTCTCTTTCAAGCGAGGTTCTCCACGATTTGAAGCCCTGTCTGTATTTTTCGAGCAGTTCCTCATTCTTTTCAAGAGTGCACAGACCCCAGAACGAAGCAACGGCAAGCATATGGTCGCCGTACATTATATCCTCAACATAATCGAAATTCATTGAAATGCTCGCCTGATAAAGGCGTTCAAAATGCTTCGGGCACAGATCGGCGTAACCGAGGTCATTAACAAGATAGTCATAGCTCTCACGCCATCTGCCCTCCTCGCCCGTTATATTCATGGTTACGAGGTGATACATGAGAAGCTCTGCGGAATTCAGGCAGGCATCAACCCATCCGAAATCCGTTTCAAAATAATCCTTGCTCCACTTCGCCCAGGATGTCGGCTTGTTGCCGTAATCGTGAAGCTCATAACCGTGTTCAATGATATGACCCATAAGGTCTTTGACAGACTGCTTGATAAGCCCGTCAAGTTCGGGGTCGTCACATCCGAGAAATTCATGGGCAAAATACATCTGAAGAAAATGCAGAGTTACCTCGTCGCTGCTTGTGTCGGCCTTATAAACAATGCCGTCAATCGAATAGCCTCCGTCGGTGTAAAGCTTTGAAAGACGGGCGGGAATCTCGGCAGAAGCGTCAATTTCAACGCCGACACAGCCCCTCTTTTTGGCTTCGGTTGTTTCAAGGCAGACCGCCTTGCCGCCGCTTATGCGGAAAAAGATTCCGTCATCGGGAACGGGTTCATCGGGGCAGAGATATGTTCTTGCAACAAAGCCGTTGCCCCTTGAATGGATATGCAGGAGCAAAAGGCAAGCTTCAACCGCTCTTGTTGC
>CAYXVM010000204.1:0-3608 GCA_964468465.1 uncultured Clostridium sp. | reverse complement strand
TGAAGCATTGAGGTTCCGACACCCTGAGCAAGCAAACCGCCAAGCTTATTCTCACGGTAGCTTGCAACGGCAAAGCCTATCATCTGAGCACTGCAACCGACAACAGCGGCACCGCCTGCAATGCCGGAAAGGCCGAGAATGATAGCAAGAGCCGCAGAACTGATGGGGAGCGTAAGGCAAATACCCATAACAACCGAAACAACAATACCCATGAGTATCGGCTGCTGCTCCATTCCCCAGCTGATAACCTCGCCGAGATATGTCATTACTTTTGAAGCGGGAGGTCCTATAAGAAGACCTGCGGCTGAACCGACAATAATTGAAACAGCCGGTGTTAAAAGAATATCAAGCTTTGTTTTTCCGCTTATAAGCCTGCCTGCCTGAATGGCAAAAAAGGCTGCAATATAGGCTGCAAGCGGATCACCGGGGCCTGAATACAGCATTCCGGATTCCGTAATAACCGAACCAGCAAGAAGCTTTGAAGCAAAAGCTCCGACCAAGCCCGCAACAGCGGCTGAAACGCCCGTGAGAGGCGAACTGTTGTATTTGAACGCCATTCCGACGCCAATGCCTGCGCCTGTAAGAGATTTTGCAACAGAAGCAATCGAAATCAAGTAAACTCCGACTCTCTCGGGAAGAAATCCGCCTATCTGATCAAGAATTGTGCCGACAATCAGCGTTGCGAACAAACCGAGCGCCATGCCCGAAAGTCCGTCAACAAAAATATAATTCAGAACTTTAGAGATTTTTTTCATTTTACAGGATTCCTAACTCAAGCATTTTATTAAATGCGTCGGCATAAAGTCTGCCGATAAATTCTGCGCCGTTTCTGTTCGGATGAACGCCGTCATCAGACCAATGAGATGAGGGCTTACCGATACAAGCCTGAGCAAGCAAACCGTCAACCGGTATAAAATAATCCGCAAATTCCCTTGCAAGCTTCCGTTCAATCTGAATTTTCGGGTCAAGATCGACTCTGAAATGTTCTTTATCGGGAACGGGAAGCAAGAACGCTTCAAGCATCAGAATTTTTGCGTTTGTTTTTTCTTTTATTTCAGAAAGAACCTTGCGGTAATTGGCTTCAAAAACATCATTGCCGAGCCATTTTCGGTTTTCGGCTCTGTGCCATGTGTCGTTAATTCCGATCATTATTGAAACAAGATCGGGCTGAATGTCAATGAAATCGCTTTGAAGCCTGTTAACAAGGTCTGCAGTCTGATTTCCGCTTATACCGAGATTAATAAATTCAAACTCGGTTTCGGGATTCTCCCGCCTGATATATTCCGAGGCAAAAAGCGGATAGCCTTCGCCGAGATTATGATAATCCGTACGGTCTCTGCCCCAATCGGTTATTGAATCTCCTTGAAATAAAATTTTCAATATGTTTCACCCCATTAAAATTTATCAATTATCGTTTTAAGCGTGTCAATTATCTTTATATGCTGAGGACAGGCGTTCTCGCATTTTCCGCACTTTTTGCAAAGTGAAGCGTTGGTTTCGATATCGGGAAAAATATCTTTGACTACCCTTCTGCCGCCTGTTGTTATGTTATTGAACGCTGAAAATACCTTCGGAATCTTAACACCGGACGGGCAAGGCATGCAGTATTCGCAGCCCGTGCAGGGAACAAGAACCATCTCATCAAAAACATGCTTTGCTTCAGAGAGCATGGCAAGATCTTTTTCAGAGAGCATTCCGGGGTTGCTCCTGTCGGCATAGCCGATGTTATCGTTAACCATCTGCATATTGCCCATGCCGCTGAGAAGCAATGAAACATCGGGTCTGTTCCAAATGAAATCGAGAGCCCATTCAACGGGAGTTTTTTCTGCAGAAAGCTTAGCAGCAACTCTTTCATTCGGAGAAGCAAGCTTTCCGCCGAGGAGAGGTTCCATAACAATTACGCCGAGACCCTTTGAAGCGGCATATTCAAGCCCTTCAAGACCTGCCTGATAATCAACATCGATATAATTAAACTGAATCTGGCAAAATTCAAAACCGTCATATGCGTCAATTACTTTTTTGAAAACCCAAAGGTCATCATGGAAAGAAAAGCCTATATGTTTTATTTTGCCTTCCGCCTTAAGCTTTTCAAGCTTCGGCAGAACATCGAATTTTGTAACAATATTATCCCATGAGTCATTATTGACGGCATGAAGAAGATAAAAATCTATATGGTCGGTGTCAAGCTTTTGGAGCTGTTCATTGAAAATGCGTTCAACATCTTCCTCACATTTAACATTCCAGAGAGGAAGCTTTGTTGCAAGATTAACCTTTTCACGGTAACCGTCTTTAAGAGCTTTGCCGACAAGTCTTTCGCTGTTGCCGCCGTGATATCCGAACGCTGTATCAACATAATTAATACCGCTGTCAATTCCGCTTCGAATTATTTCGATTGCCTTTTCCTCGTCAATGCAGTTATCCTGACCGTCAACTGTGGGCAATCTCATGCATCCGAAGCCGAGAACGGAAACCTCAACGCCTGTTTTACCCATTTTTCTGTATTTCATAGGCTGTCTTCTCCTATATTAAATTAGATTTGTACTATTATACCATATATATGGGTAAAATACAATACTTTACCGAATATATCGGGATAAAATCATGTTTTTTGATTAAGAATAAAGAGCATATAAATGATTAAAATATCTGTGAGGTGATTTTTAAATGTTGGATATGAACGGTATTCCTCAGGGATTCGGTTCAGCACTTTCAAAAAGCGAAAAAGCAATGGAAACCTTTGCTTTGCTGAATGAAAATGAGAAAAAGCGTATTATTGATTTGTCCCGCAGTGTCAGGTCAAAAGCAGAAATGAACAGGCTTGTCAGCAAGCTTGAAACGGGAAAAAATCAACTGTTTTAGAAGTTAAATTCCGGAATAGAAATCAAACTTTTTCAACCTTCGCATAATTTGCCATGATTTTCTTGGTTCCTGCCGCAGTGAAAGCAATTTCAAGCAAAGTATCATTGCCCATGGGCTTTGCGCTGATTACAACGCCCTGACCGTAGGTTTTGTGATTAACGGTGTCACCGACATTGAATGTTTCCGTGTTGGCTTTCGGAGCGGAGACAGTCGGAGCCGAAGAAAAACCTCGTGAAACAGGCTGTGCGCCGCTTCTTTGCGTCCTGAACATGGGAGCGTTTCGTGAACCCGAAGAAAACGAGGTTGAGAACGAATCGCCCGATTCTTCAAGAAGATTTTCGGGGATTTCCCGAATAAATCTTGACGGCTGATTATATCTTGTTGAGCCGAAAAGCATTCTGCTTCTTGCCCTTGAGATGTAGAGCTGCTTTTTGGCTCTTGTGACAGCAACATATGCAAGGCGGCGTTCTTCTTCAATCTCACTGTCGCCGCTCATCACAGAAAGCTCCGAAGGAAAAATTGATTCCTCAAGACCCACAAGGAATACAACGGGGAATTCAAGACCCTTTGCGGAATGAATTGTCATCATAACAACCGCATCGGAATCGGAGTTATAATTATCAATATCGGTCATCAATGCAACCTCCTGCAAGAAATCATTCAGGGTTGCATCCTCGTTTTCCCGGGAAAAGCGCAAAAGGTTGTTTGAAAGCTCTTCAAGGTTTGCCATGCGTTCTTCCTTTGTTTCC
>CAYXVM010000203.1:0-3613 GCA_964468465.1 uncultured Clostridium sp. | reverse complement strand
AAAGGTCAAAGTTTTTTTCGACTGCTGAAAGCAGGCTGTCAAGCTGAGGAGCTTCAAGCACGCCCGGAGTTCCTCCGCCGAAATAAACGCTTTCAAGCCTCAGACCGAGTTCTCCGACTATCTTTCCGGTTATTTTAATTTCTTCTTCAAGCTTTTCAAGATACTGCGGAAACAGCTTCTTTGCGTTCGGATTCGCTATCGAATGAGAAACAAAAGAACAATAACTGCACCTTGACGGGCAGAACGGAATCGAAACATAAAGGCTGAATGAATCATCTCTTGAAAGGTTGATTATTTTCTTTTCCGCATCGGCAACGGTCATTGCCAAAGCCGTTTTTTCTTTGCTGACAAGCAAATCCTCCGTAAAATAGCGTTTGGCTTCTTCCTCGCCGTGCTGTGATATAAGACGGAGCATAAGCTTTGAAGGACGAACGCCCGTCAGGACGCCCCAAGGCGGAGTATATCCCGTCAGCTCCGACAGCGCTTTAAAAATAAGCTGAGCGGTTTTAAGCTCGCTCTTGTCTCTGAGCTGAATTTCATCGGCTATAACCTTTGAAGAATACGAACGTGATTCGCCGTCAATAACCGCTTCAACGGTTATCAGATTCCCGCCGTCAGCCGGCTCGCAACGGGTTATCACCGTTTTTGAATCCTCTCCGTTGCCGTCATACACAATATTAATTTTTTCATTAGGAAAATAAACTCTGCACAGATTTTCACATTCATAGTGAAAATCGTGACCAAAAATTCTTAATATCACTTATTTTATCATCCTTCTGATATACCAATTGCGTTTTCTTTCGCTTTCGAGCGTGGTTTCACGGTTATGACCCGGCAAAACCTGATAATCGCCGTCAAGCGCAATAAGCTTTTTAAGGGACTTTATCATTTCTTCTTCGCTTCCGTCCCAAAAGTCGGTTCTGCCTGCCGTCATGCAAAAAAGTGTGTCGCCGCTTAAAATAACTCTGTCATTTTCAAGAATATAGCATACGCTTCCCATGGTATGACCGGGAGTATGCAAAACTCTTATTGTTTCGTTGCCGAGCTTCAGAATATCGCCGTCTTTGACCGTGATATCGGCATTAACGGGAATCTGAGGTTCGGGCATATTTCTCTCTGCAAGGCTCTTTTTGGGGTCAAGCAAATGATCCGCATCATTTTCATGAATAACGACCTTTGCTCCGCTTTCTTTTTTCAAGCCCGGAACGCCGAAAATATGGTCAAAATGGCCGTGAGTGAGCAAAATGTATTTCAAGTTTATATTACCCTGCGATTCTATCGCATCTTTGAGAGCGTCGCCGTAATAGCCGGGGTCCGCAATCGCCGCTTCGCCCGTTTCTTCATCAACGAGCAAATAGCAGTTTGCGAATATTTCATGTTCAAGTTGAACCTTAGTTATTTTCATTCTGATTCCTCTTACTTCTGCTTTTTATCCCAGATATCGGTATCCATAACTATTGTTACGGGGCCGTCGTTTTCGATTTCAACCTTCATATCCGCTCCGAAAACGCCTGTCTCAACCTTTGAAACGCCGTTTTTGATAAGCTCCGAGCAAAAATATTGATAAAGCCTGTCGGCCTCTGCCGGAGGAGCGGAATCCGTGAAAGACGGGCGGTTGCCCTTTTTGATATCGGCGCAGAGGGTAAACTGAGAAATAACAAGGATTGCTCCGCCGATATCGGTTATGCTTCTGTTCATTTTTCCGTCTTCGTCCTCGAAAATTCTCAGCTTTGCAACCTTGGCGGCAAGCAGCTCCGCCTGCGCTTCGGTGTCGCCGTCCATAACTCCGAGCAGGACATTAAAGCCCTTATCAACTGCGCCTTTTATTTCGCCGTCAACGCTGACGGAGGATTTGTTAACTCTTTGAATTACTGCTCTCATTTTATCACCGTTTTATTAATAAAAACAATCCGATTCCCACCGAAGCGGGTTTTCATCAATGTATTTCCATATTTCATCATAATCCTGCTGACCTCGGACTATATGATCGTGAAAAGACCTTTGCCATACTCTGACACCGGGAGTTTTTCGCATTTCATTTATCCGTTTTGCGGTTTGATATTTCATCCATGCAATTACGCTGTTTATCGTAGGGGACGGGTCTCCCGTCCCGAAAGGTTCATTATATATTTCGGCTAAAATGTGTATATGATTTGGCATTACAACATATTTTTCAACAAAAACAGTTGGATACCGTTCATTAATTTGCCTGATATATTTATCTGCTATTTGACCATAAGCAGTCAGCTTCGGGAGGGGCAACCCCTCCCCTACGGCTATTTTTGACAAAATGTGTTCTTTATTCTGAACACAAATCGTTATAAAATAAACGCCGTTTTCGCTGTAATCGTGTCCTTTCAGCCTGTTCGGCTTTCTGCTCGGCAGGCTCATTACACTCCGCTTCTTTCAATGCTCAGAACGCCGTCAATTTTTGAAAGCTTCGCAACGAGCGAATTGAGGTGTTCAACGCCGTTGACCGAAACGGTAACATAAATCGAGGTTCTGCCGTCCTTGGTGTTTCTCGTGCTGATGTCGTTAATCATTATCCTCATGCCTGCAAGCAGACTTGAAACATCGGCAAGCATACCTATTCTGTTAAGGCAGTAAAGCTGAAGCGTGCATTTGAAATCTTCTCTGATATCATTATCCCAATAAGCAGTGACCCAGCGTTCGGGCTCGCCCGATTTGCTAAGGTCGGCAGGAACATTGGGGCATTTGCGGGTATGAATCGAAACGCCGTGACCTCTTGTTATAAAGCCGATTATTTCATCGCCCGGCAGAGGATTGCAGCAGCGTGAGAACTTGACAAGGCAGTTATCGATGCCCTCAACTATGATTCCCTCGTTGCTCTTGGTTTTCTTCTTGGGCGGAGTGATAGTCAAAGCAGGCTGCTCCGACTTGCTCATTTTGCCGTATTCCTCTTTTATCTTGGGCATGAGACGGATAAGAGAGATTCCTCCGTATCCGATTGCGGCATAGAAATCGTCCTCATCCTTGCAATGCTGTTTTTCGGCAACCTTACCGATAAACTCATGGTATTCCGCTTCGCTCAGACGAATAAAGTTTCTGCGGAATTCCTTTTCAACCTGAGCCTTACCCTCGGCAATGTTTTCATCTCTGCATTCTTTCTTGAACCATTGCCTGATCTTGCTTCTCGCCTGGCTGGTTTTAACGATTGACAGCCAGTCTCTGCTCGGGCCTTTGCCCTGAGCGGACGAAGTCAGAATTTCGATTATTTCGCCGGTTTTGACCTGATAATCAAGGGACACTATTTTTCCGTCAACCTTTGCGCCGACCATTTTGTTGCCGACTGCGGAATGAATCGCATAGGCAAAGTCAATGACCGTTGCGCCGGAAGGCAGGCTGAAAACATCGCCTTTGGGAGTGAACACAAAGACTTCTTCGGGAACAAGGTCGCTCTTAATGGTTGAAACTATATCCTCAACATCCTCGTTATCGCTCTGATTTTCAAGAAGCTGTCTTATCCACGCAAGGCGTTCCTCGAACTTTGCCGTGCCGTTGATGCCGAGCTTGTATTTCCAATGTGCGGCAATACCGTATTCAGCGGTGTGGTGCATTTCCCATGTTCTTATCTGAACCTCAAAGGGAATAC
>CAYXVM010000202.1:0-3654 GCA_964468465.1 uncultured Clostridium sp. | reverse complement strand
ACACCTTTGCCCGCCTGATACTCGCTTCTGACGGTGTGACCGGGGCCTTTGGGAGCTATCATGATAACGTTGACATTCTTGGGGGGCTTGATGCAGCCGAAATGAATGTTGAAGCCGTGAGCGAAAGCAAGGGTCTTGCCCTCGGTGAGGTTGGGCTCAATGCTCTCTTTATAAAGCTTTGCCTGAAGCTCGTCATTAATAAGAATCATAATAATATCTGCATTTTTAGCAGCCTCGGCGGAGGTCATAACCTTGAGACCCTGAGCCTCAGCCTTTGCCCAGCTCTTGCTGCCCTCATAAAGACCGACGATAACATCAACGCCGCTGTCCTTGAGGTTGAGCGCATGGGCGTGACCCTGTGAACCGTAGCCGATAATTGCAACGGTCTTGCCGCTGAGTTTCTGAAGATCGCAATCCTGCTGATAGAAAATTCTTGCCATAATTAATTACCTCTTTCTTTTTATTTTAGTGTTATTGTAAACTTTTTTGCTGATTTTTGTAAAGCTCGGTTTCCCGAATGGTGGCGCTTCCTCTTTCAAGAGAAACAATGCCCGTTCGGCAGATTTCCATGATGGTGTAGTCACGCATAAGGTCGATGAAAGCGTCGATTTTATCCGAGCCGCCCGTCATCTGAAAAACAATTGAATCACGGCTGTAGTCAACCGTTTTAGCGCCGAAAGCCGCCGCAGCGTCTCTGACATCGCCTCTTGTTTCGGGCTCGTTCTTGATTTTGATGAGCATAAGCTCGCAGTTGACGGAGTTTTTGCTGTGGATTTCTTTTATTGAGCAGACATCCTGAAGCTTATAGAGCTGATTGATGAGCTGCTGTTTTTCAAGGTCGTCGCCCTCGGAGCTTACCGTGATACGGGAAAATTCGGGGGATTCGGTTTCGCTGACCGTAAGACAGCTTATGTTAAACCGTCTGCGTCTGAACATGCTCGTTACACGGTTAAGAACGCCGAACTGGTTGCGAACAAGAACCGCTATTGTAAAATTTGCCATGTCAGTCACCCACCTTTACGATAATATCATCCATTGAGCCGCCGGGGGGAAGCATGGGAAGAACAAATTCATCCTTATCAATCAGGCAGTCAATGAGGTAAGGGCCGTCGGCTGAAAACGCCGTTTCAAAAGCCTTGTCAAGCTCATCGAGCGTTGAAACTCTTGTTCCGTCCGCTCCGAAAGCCTTTGCAAGAGCAACAAAATCGGTCTTTCTGTCAAGCACGGTGTTGGAATAATGCTTGTCAAAGAACAAAGTCTGCCATTGACGAACCATGCCGAGAACGCCGTTGTTGAGAAGCAGAATAACAAGCGGAAGCTTTTCGGAAACAGCGGTTGCAAGCTCGTTAAGGCACATGCCGAAGCTGCCGTCGCCCGTGACAAGAACCGTTCTTTCACCCGTGCCTATCTGCGCTCCGATTGCGGCGCCCATTCCGAAGCCCATCGTGCCCAGACCGCCGCTTGAAAGGAACCTGCGGTCATGGCAGAAATTAACCGTCTGAGCCGTCCACATCTGATGCTGACCGACATCGGTTGCAACGGGAGTGTTTTCGCCGATATGCTTGTTGAGAGTCAGCAGAGCGTTGCGGGGCGTCATGCCGCTGCGGTTATCAAGCGTTTGCTTTTCGTCAATGCGAAGCTGAGCGATTTTCTCCTGCCATTCGGGGCGCTCGGTCTTTTTAAGCATCGGAATAAGCTTCTGAAGCGTGAGCTTGATATCGCCTCTGAGAGAGTGGTCGGATCTGACCGTCTTTGAAAGCTCTGCGCCGTCAACATCTATATGAATGATTTTGGCTTTTGTTGCGAATTTGGAAACATTGCCCGTGGCACGGTCGTTGAATCGAACGCCGAGCGAAATAATGCAGTCCGCTTTGTGCATCGCCATTGAAGAAGCGTAGTGACCGTGCATTCCCTGCATTCCGAGGAATCGGGGGTGGTCAGTCGGAACGCCCGAAATGCCCATGAGCGAGCAGCCGACGGGGGCGTCAATAAGCTCGGCAATCTGAAGCATTTCATCGGCAGCGCCGGAATTTACAAGACCTCCGCCGAAATAGATGAACGGGCGTTTGCAGTTGCTTATGCATTCCGCCGCCTGCTCTATGCGGATTTCCTTTGCGGCAAAGCGCTCGTCACGCTCAGCGGGCGGGAGAGGCTCATATTCGCATTTGGCAATCTGAATATCCTTGGGAACATCAATGAGCACGGGGCCTGGTCTGCCCGAAACGGCAAGACGGAAAGCCTCTCTTATCGTTTCCGCAATCTCCTCAACAGAAGCAACAACATAGTTATGTTTGGTTATCGGGAGAGTGATACCGGTAATATCTATCTCCTGAAAGCTGTCCGTTCCTATCTGACGGCTCGGAACGTTTCCCGTAATGGCAACCATGGGGACGGAATCAAGATAAGCCGTGGCTATGCCCGTAACAAGATTTGTTGCGCCGGGGCCCGAAGTTGCGATAACAACGCCGACCTTTCCGGTTGCTCTTGCGTATCCGTCGGCGGCGTGAGCCGCACCCTGTTCGTGAGCGGTGAGAACATGCCTTAATTCATCACGGTATTTATAAAGCGAGTCATAAACGTTGATAATCTGACCGCCGGGATAACCGAAAACGGTGTCGCAGCCCTGATCGATCAGCGTTCTGACAATTATGTCTGCGCCTGACAGTATCATTTCATCATCCTTCCTCTTTCTTTGATGATTTTTGATATATTATAATTCAGCGATTGTTTCAACCTCAACAAGCACGCCTTTCGGAAGCTCACGCACTGCAACGCATGACCTTGCGGGCTTGCCTGTGAAATATTTACCGTAAACGGCGTTGAAAGCCGCAAAATCCTCCATGTTTCTGAGAAAGCAGACGGTTTTGACAACCTTTTCAAGCGACGAGCCTGCCGCTTCAAGCACGGCGGAGAGATTCTTGCAGACCTGCTCGGTCTGTTCCTCAATCGTTACCGCCTCAATCGTTCCCGTTGCGGGATTGATGGGAATCTGACCCGAGGTGAAAACGAGATTTCCCGTGCAGACCGCCTGAGAATAAGGGCCGATTGCGTCGGGAGCCGATTTTGTGAAAACTGTTTTGCTCATAATATATATCACCTTTTATCGTATTTTACAATCTTGAAGCCTTCATTACGCAGAGCGTGCGCAATTTCCTGAACATGCTCATAGTTGCGGGTTTCCATAGAAATCCGCAGATAACAGCCGTTAACGCTCTCAATTTCGCTTGCGTGCTCGTAATGAACATTGGTAACATTGCCGCCGCAGTCCGCAATAATTCTTGAAACGCTCTTGATCGGGCAAGCAAATGACCGATTGAACGCCGCTTTTGGTTGCGGCAAGAGCAACACCCTGAGCGTGGTTGCCTGCCGAGCAGGCGATAACGCCGTGAGACTTTTCTTCGTCGGAAAGCAGAGCGATTTTATATCCCGAGCCTCTGAGTTTGAAAGAGCCGGTTCTCTGAAGATTTTCAGGTTTCAGATAAAGGCGGCATTCATCGGTTATGCCCTCGGTCGGAACGATTGCGGTTTTTCTCGCAATGTCCTTGAGCACCACCGATGCGTGAAATATCTTGTCAATTGTGAGCATTTTATTCTCTCCTTGGGTCTATAATTCAAAAGTGTTTGAGAGAACGCCGTTGCTAAAAAACAAAACAC
>CAYXVM010000201.1:0-3702 GCA_964468465.1 uncultured Clostridium sp. | reverse complement strand
GGTATTTAACTTCAATAAGG
This sequence comes from uncultured Clostridium sp., assembly GCA_964468465.1. GTDB lineage: Bacteria > Bacillota > Clostridia > Oscillospirales > Acutalibacteraceae > CAG-177. The sequence goes on along the minus strand of CAYXVM010000201.1, from coordinate 3,682 downwards.
ATATTTTTGATGTTGGGGTAATCAACAACAATATCTATTTCTTTGTTTTTCTTTCCGCCACGGAAATATCCCACAGAGGTAGCAAACTGATAATAAAAAGCCGCAATGTGTTTATATACGGCGGTTTCAACAACTTTTCCCATCTCGGTCGGATCGGTCATAACAGAATCGTCCATTAAAACTGCGTTGCGAATGGCGGCATCTGCAATATAGATTTTCGGCCGTGCTTTCAGAACCTTTTTTCCTGCCATATCGACAGGCCAGCTTTGATAAATCAGATTCGCACTTTCCAAATACTGAATATAGTTTTCGACGGTTGTGCGGGACACACCGTTCAGCTCTTTTGTTATTGCTTCAACAGAAACAATTTCAGAAGAAACATTGCAAAGATACAAGAAAATTCTTTCAAGTTCGGTTGCATTGCGAATATTATAGAGTGACGGAAGATCTCTCTTTAAGACCTTATCGACAACATCCTCCCTCATAATTTGCTGTGACATTAAATCGTTATCTGCCAATGCAAGCTCAGGGAATCCGCCGACCTGAAGATATCTCATGAAATGGTTTTGAACCTTGGAAAGCTGCATCATAATCTGAGTTCGTTCAATCTGGCTTTTTTTCAGCAGAGAGGTTACCTTCAAATCAGCCGGTATTTTCGGGCAGTCCAATTCAAGAAGCTCGCAGTATTCGTAAAATGATAATGTGGGAACTTGAATAACCGACCATCGCCCGGCTCCGCTTTCACGGCTGCCTTTCATCAGAGCGGGGCTTGCAGAGCCCGTTGCAACAACATGGGTGTCGGGCTGTGTATCGTAAATTGTTTTAAGCCAACGGTCCCAATCCTGTGCATACTGTATTTCATCAAAAAAATAATATACATCCTGTTCTGCACAGATATTTTCGTGATAACACTCCAAAACATCTTGAAACTGACTTAATTTCAGCATGGGATGATCCATAGAGATAAAAACTATTTTTTGGGGCGCAACACCGGATTTCAGCAACGATTCTATCATCTGATATTGAATTGTGGTTTTGCCGACTCTGCGTGTGCCGGTCAGAACAACAATTCGCCTTATATCGGTTTCATTCAGTCTTTTCATGGCTTCGTGAAAGGCAAATCTCTTATATGATTTAGTCATTTTAGGATTAACCACACCGGTTTTCCACCACGGATTATAGGCGGTTAAAACCTTTAAAATTCTGTCTTTTGAAGTTATCGACATTGACGAATCACACTCCTTTGCTAAAATTATAGCTAAAAAATCAATTTTTGTCAACAATTATTATAAGTATACTATGAATATTTTATGCTAAAAATTGATAAAAAGTCTCGTTTTAAACTCTAGAGCAAAGCGGTATATTAACCGAATCAATGCAAATAATATTTTCAAAAGTATTTGTTTGAGGTGATGATATGCCTGTCAGGCAGGGGAGATATACTTTGGTTTTGCCGTCTGAGCCCGGAATATCGGGTTATGCCGCCGTGGTCGGCAAAAAAGAGGGCGAGGGGCCGCTCGGATCGGGTTTTGACTATATATATGAGGACGGAACAGCAGGAGAAAAGACCTGGGAAAAGGCGGAGAGCGTCATGCACCGTGACGCAGTTTCAAGGGCAATCTCAAAAGCGGGGATTTCTCCGCAGGATGCAGATGTCATTTTTGCCGGAGATTTGCTCAATCAGTGCATCGGCTCAACCTTCGGCATAAGAGAGCTTGGGATTCCGTTTGCGGGAATGTACGGCGCATGCTCAACCATGGCGCTGTCTCTTGCGGCAGCGGCAGCATGCGTTGACAGCAGAATTGCCGAAACGGCAATTGCGTCAACCTCATCTCATTTCTGCTCTGCCGAAAAGCAGTTCAGAATGCCTCTTGAATACGGCGGTCAGCGAACCCCGACCGCTCAATGGACTGCAACCGCCGCAAGCGCCGCAGTGGTAACCAAAAACGAGGCAAAGGCAAGAATAGAGAAAATCATTATCGGCAGAATTCAGGATTACGGCATCAAGGACGCCAATAATATGGGCGCCGCAATGGCTCCTGCCGCATGCAGAACCATAGCTGATTTTCTCAGGGATACCAATACTTCTCCGAGCGACTATGACCTGATTCTGACGGGCGACCTCGGTTCGGTCGGCACGGAGCTTTTGTGCGAGCTGATGATGAAGCAGGAAAACATTGATATTTCAAGCGTTCACAGCGATTGCGGGCTTATGATTTATGATGTTTCAAAGCAAAAAGAGGTAGGTGCCGGAGGCTCCGGCTGTGGCTGCAGCGGAGCAGTGCTCTGCTCGGAAATATTGAAAAGGCTTGAGCTCGGGGAACTCAAAAAGGTGTTTTTTGTGGGAACGGGTGCGCTGATGTCAAGCGTTTCATCGCTTCAGAGCGAAAGCATACCGTCGGTTGCCCACGGAGTTTTGCTGGCAGGCGGGTGATTGAAAGATGAATGAAATTGCGGGAGCAATGAAAGTTGCGTATACGGCGTTCAGAACGGTGCGGATTATCGATATAATAAAGAAAATCGTTATCGCCGCCGCTGTTGCAATCTGCGGAATTCTTGCGCTGAAATTCGGGAGAAACAAATAACCTGACGGAAAGGGAAAAGCCGGATGAAGAAAAATATTGAAGCCGTCATGCAAAATGCGGCAAGAACCTTTAAGCGAAGCGCAGAGGCGTGCGCCGGGAGCGGCGGGTCTGCGGGATGGCTTTCGGATAATTATTATATTCTTGAAAGAACCGCAAAGCAGGCTGCGCAGGATTGCAAACGGTTAAGAAACACTCCAAAAGGCTCGGACTTGCTGCCGGGTCTTTTTGCACGTTGCAAGGAAATGTGCGAAAACGGAAATTTGCTGGGCGAAAAAGAAATCGTGGATTTTTTCGGTGAGTGCAGTCTCGGAGGAGTCGCTGTTGAGCTTTTGCCGCTTGCCGTAACCTGCGCTTTGGTTGATGAAGCGGCTTTAGCAGTCAGAGCGAATTCCGAAAAACAGCTCTCAAGGCTTGCCAATGCCGTTGTTTCTCTGAGAAAAATGGGCGAAACCGATTTTGACTTTATTTCGGAAAAGCTTTATTCAGCCGAAGAAATTCTGCTTTCAGACCCGTCGGGGATATATCGGTCTATGGACAGAGAAACAAAAAGCTTTTATCGCCGTTCGCTGTCCGAAAAGGCAAGGCGAAGCGGCAAAAGCGAGGTTAAATACGCAAGCGAGGCGTTGAAAAAGGCGCAAAAAAACGGAGAGCATATCGGAAATTTTATCATAAGCAGAGAAAAAAGCCAAAGAAACGGCATTTTATATTTGATAATGGAAATAATCATGCCGCTTGCGGTTTCTGCGGCAATGGGAATATTTTTCGGTGAACCGTCCGTCGGCATTTTGCTGTTTTTCCCGCTGTGGGAACTGCTCCGTTATCCGATTGAGAGAGCGTCGATGAAAAATGTTGTTCCTAGAAGATTCCCGAGACTGTCAGCGTATGACGGGCGGGTTATGAATGCGGCAACTCTGATAACCGTTTCAACCTTACTGCCGTCTGCCGACAAGATTCCGGAGCTTGAAAAGCGCCTTGAACGGCTTTATCTGAGCAACTGCGTCGGCAATATCAAGGTTTGTTGCCTTGCCGATTTCAAGGGAGCGACAGTTCCGGCAAAGCCCGAGGACAAAATAACAGCCAAGGCGGTCTGCGAAGCC
>CAYXVM010000200.1:0-3715 GCA_964468465.1 uncultured Clostridium sp. | reverse complement strand
GATGTATTTTGTGCCTGATGATGAAATGTTCAGAGCCGGCCTGAATGATTACAGAAAGCTTGATCTTCCTCTTGAGGAAGGCTTCGGGCCTCTTGCGCATAATGCCGGTCAGGCGGTTAAATATCTTTGCGAGCTTGTTGACAGAAACGGTGAGAGCGAGGAAAAGTATCTTGAACGCATGAACGGATTCTTTATTCATTCCGATAATAATTGCAGAGACAGAGTTTATGAAAGCTTAATCAAAAAGTGATTCATTAATCAGACATTAGAAAACGGCTTGCATCGGTTCTCATTCAACCGGTACAAGCCGTTATGCTATTTATCAAGATTATTAACCGCTTTTTCAAGAGCGTCAAGGCTTTCGTCGGTTGTTGCCCAACTTGAGCAGAAGCGGACGGCGCTCTCGGTTTCGTTTATCTCACACCATGTTTCAAATGAAAATTCACTTAAAAGCTTTTCAATTTCGGAATTTTTGAGAATGGGGAACTGCTGATTTGTTTCGGATTCCGACAGAAAGCGGCATCCGTGGTCTTCAAAAATATTTCTGATTCGTTTTGCCGCATTTATTGCATGAACGGAAATTTCATTGTAAAGTCCGTCCTCAAAAAGCGTTTCAAACTGTATTCCGAGCAATCTTCCTTTAGCGAGCAGACCGCCTTTTTGTTTTATAAAATACCTGAAGTCTTTCTTCAGACTGTTGTTGCATATAACAAGTGCTTCGCCGAAAAGTGCGCCGACCTTTGTGCCGCCGATGTAAAACACATCGCACAAAGCCGCAATATCGGGCAGGGTGAGTTTACAGCCGTCGGCAGCAAGACCGTAGCCGAGCCTTGCTCCGTCAATATAGAGAATCAGTCCGCATTTCTTGCAGACATTAAAAATGTCCGAAAGCTCGGATTTGGAATATAATGTTCCTTTTTCGGTCGGGAAAGAAATATAAACCATTGCAGGCTGAACCATATGTTCGTGAGTCGGGTCGTTCCAATGCGAGTCGTAACAGCTCTTTATGATTTCTGCCGTCAGCTTTCCGTCAGCCGAGGGGAGTGCCAGCACCTTATGACCCGTAGCTTCGATTGCGCCGCTCTCGTGAACATTGATATGCCCTGATTCGGCGCAGATAACGCCCTGATGCGGGCGGAGAACGGCTGAAATAACCGTTGTGTTGGTTTGAGTGCCGCCGACAAGAAAATGAACATCGCTTTCGGGAGCATCGCATGCTTCTTTAATGAGCATTACCGCTCTTTCGCAGTGAGGGTCACAGCCGTAACCGATAGTCTGCTCAAGGTTTGTTTCTGCAAGTCTTTTAATAATCAAAGGATGAGCGCCCTCAAGATAATCGCTGTCAAATCTGAACATTATTATGCTCCTCTCCGTGTTCATTCTTCTTTGATTTTTCCGCAGTCAATCCGACGGCGCAAACGGCAATTGCTACAGCGCAAACGGCAAGCATCAGAATAAAAACGGCGTTCCAGCCTTTTGCCTGTGATACTGCGCCGAGAGTGTAGGATGTAACGGTGCTACCGATATAGCAGAAGGTGTTCAGAAGCCCCGCCGCAAAGCCTGCGTCAAGAACATTTCTGTAATCAAGAGCGAACATGCTTGTTATAACATTATTAATCATTGACATCAGGCATGCAACGAGAATAAAGCAAGCCATGATTGCAACAACGCTGTGAATCTTCAATGAAAGCAGTATTCCGAAGCATAGAACGGCGGAAATTGAAAAGAAAATCATATTCATTGCCGAATGTGAAAACATCTTTTCATGTATTTTTTTAGCGATAGCCGCACCGAGAGTTGAAACAAGAGGAAGCAGGAGAGTGAGCATAATTGAAATTGACGGTGTGAAGTCAAATACTTCAAGCAATATCGACGGAACCCATGTGTTGATGCCGTCTTTTATGAAGCTTCCCGCAACGCCCGCAAGAGCGGTTGTGATAAGCGCCGCAAGAATGGGTTTGGCGATTTTGGATTTTGACCCTTTCGGAGTTGACTGAATATCCGATTTGATAACCGACGGATTTTCATAGAGAACAAGCCATAATGCCGATGAAACAAGAAGGATTATCGCCGCCGAATAAAATGAAGCCTGCCAGAAACCTGATTTGATTGAAAGAGCGGAAATGCCGTAAGCGGCGAATGTGCCTGCGGCAACCGTCGTACTCATTGCGAGAATCGCTCCGGGGAGCTTTTTGTCCGAAACAAAGCCCGATATTGTTTTTATCAGAGAGCTCCAAAGGATTGACTGAAACGCACCGTTCAGAAGCCAGATGTATTTCATTGCCGAAACGCTACCGAAAAGCGGCATAAGAATATTCAGAACCGCAGAACATGCAAGAGAGATAAAAACCATGATTTTTGTGTTATATCTCTTTGAAAGAATGCCGTTAACAAGCTGACCTGCTCCGTAAGCGAAGAAAAAGCAAGAGCTGACAAGCCCTGCCTGCGCTTTTGTTGCTCCGAGGTCGGCAATAATTCCGACAATTGATGCGCTGAAATTCAGCCTGCCGACATATGCGGCCGTGTAGGCGAGCCAGCAAATAAAAATCATTTTATTTTCACTGTTCTTTTTCATGCGTAAGTGCTCCTTGTGTGTTTCTGAAACCGTGCAACAGTTTAACACTTTTTCTTTAAAAAATCAATCAGTTTAAATGATAATTATTGACAAATTGTTCGTTATCAAATATAATTATAGCAACTCCCGACATAAGGACTGACGGTTTTTGTCCGAGTGAAAGGTGCAGATATTGTTATTTACGGGATAACTGCGCCTTTCGGGTGCGGTTTATTTTTTTAGGAGGAATGATTTATGGAAAGAAGAATTGCGGTTATCGGCATTATCGTTGAGAACATCGAATCCGTTGAAAAGCTCAATTCTCTGCTTCACAGTTACGGCGATTTCATCATCGGCAGAATGGGCTTGCCTTACAGAGAGCGCAACCTCAGCATTGTCAGCATTGCAGTTGACGCTTCACAGGATATAATTTCGGAGCTTACGGGAAAAATCGGAAAGCTTGACGGAATAAGCGTTAAGACGGCTTATTCAAATAAAATTTTCAATGATTGATATAATAGAAAAATTAGAGAAAACACATTCGCTGACTGTCGGCGAATATGAACGGCTGATTGAATCAAGGACGCCCGAAACCGCTCGGATTCTTGCCGAAAAAGCGGTAAAAGCCCGAAAAGAAATATACGGAAACGATGTATATATCAGAGGGCTTGTCGAGGTCGGTAATATCTGCAAAAATGACTGCATTTATTGCGGAATAAGGCGTAGCAATAAAAATTGCGAGCGTTACAGACTGAATGCGCAGCAGATTCTTGACTGCTGCCGTGAGGGTTATTTGCTCGGCTTTCGCACCTTTGTTTTTCAAGGCGGAGAAGATTCGTATTTCAGTGATGATATTATTTGCGGATTGATTAAAAGCGTTAAATCGGAATGTCCCGGAAGCGCAGTAACGCTTTCTCTCGGTGAACGCAGTTTTGAAAGCTATAAAAAGCTTTTTGAATCGGGAGCGGACAGATATCTGTTACGCCATGAGACGGCAAATAAAACGCACTATGAAAAGCTTCACCCGTCTGAAATGTCATTTGATAACCGCATGGAATGTCTTTATAATCTTAAAAAAATCGGTTTTCAAACGGGTTGCGGCTTCATGGTCGGTTAACCGTTTCAGACTGTCGAAAATCTCGCCGAGGATTTGAAATTCAT
>CAYXVM010000199.1:0-3738 GCA_964468465.1 uncultured Clostridium sp. | reverse complement strand
GAACCTGTTGAAAAATAACGATTTTTTCGTAGGGAACGCTGTCCTCAGCGTTCCGGGAAAACAAAAAACGTCTCGGTTTTATGCGGGACGGGCAACCCGTCCCCTACGGTCGCCCGCCTGAAAACGCCCGATATCAACGCAATCCCATCGTAGGGAAGGCCGTCCTCGGCGTTCCGAGAGCTGGCAATAATTCAATGATAAATCGTAGGGTTCGGCGTCCGGGGAGATAAGGATAACACAGTATTTTTGTGAATTCCGGAAATATAATGGTTTCAATGGTTTCAGCGTGATTTCGGTCACGCCGAGTTTGGTTGTTTTTTGTATGATTTGTGCGTGTTTCGTCTTGATTATATATTGCGTATTGGAATTTTTGCTTGGTTTTGTCGGTTTAAGATGCTTTGCCGGGTGAGGCTTGCGAATGAATTCGGTCTGCCGTTTGCAGTTATGCTTCTTCGATCGTTTTGTCGGGTTCAGATTTATTGTCGGCATATTTCATCAGTTCGTTTATCGGAATGAAGCCGATGAAATCATATTTGATATGAATTTTGCGGATTCGGTGGACTTTGGCGGATGATGTTTTCGGCGGTTTGTCATAGATGGCATATTCTCCATTGTCGGTGTCGTCACGGTTCGACTCTTTTTCTTCCGCCTCATTCGGACAATCTGCATTTTCGATGTAAATACCTTTTATCAGTTCATGCAGATTGTAACTAAATGAGATAATCAGGTTTTATTGATTCGTACATATTATTTGAATATTCGCTTTCAACGGCGATGCTATTGATTGAAGATGTAGAGCCGTTGGTTAATCTCTCATCAACGCAGACGATGTCTTGATAAACTCTTCTCATATATAAGAAACGATCGTTTTTTGTAAGATCCGTTAACCTGATCAGGACGAATGCCTTGGGCACGAAAATGTTTCTTTGATTATCATGTTGTCTGAAAATCAAAAAAGCACTTCTTCAAACTGCCGGAGCAGAAAAAAGGTTGACAGTAAAATTTTATTGTTTTATAATAATTTTTGTAAAAGCAAGGAATTCAAATTTTCTGTGGAGGGATTATCATGAATCGTTTCTTAAGAAATATTTTTGTTCTGTTTGCAACTATTATTGTTGCGTTATCACCGGGAAAAATTAAAACGGTAGTAAATTTCCGTGCTGACGGCAACAATGTGGTCGTTTGTGCGGAAGCATGGAAAGAATTAGGTGCTGATTGGACGGCTACAATAGATGATGAGTCTGTTGTAAAACTGACGGATAATTACTATGAAGAATCCGGAAACAATGACAAGATTTGCTACATCGGAGGAACGAGAAATTTTGTTTTTGGCTATGTCGGCGACGGTGCAACCAAAGTATCGATGAAGCTTACGAAGGGCGGAAGTCATTATCTTATTCTGACATCATTCAACGGAGCTGTTTCGGTTTATTACAGCGGAGAACGGGAACCTTCCGCAAGTGAAGTTGCCCAAGCGGTTCATTCCCGTCTGATTTCAATCAGTGCCGTGTCGAAAACACCGTATTTTATCCAAGGAAAAACACTGTCCTCGACTGATTTTGAAATAACTGCAAAATACGGTGACGGAACGGTCAAATCAGTCAACGGCGCAAAAATCGAAACTCCGTTCAGCGATTATTCAGCTCCCGGAACTCATCTCATCACGATTTCGTACACGGAAAACGGTGTTAAGGCAACTTCTGATGTTAAGATTGAAGTGAAAAATGCAAAGGATATTAAGACATATGAAGTTACCACCGTAAAAAGCAGCTATGAAAAGGGATACAATTTCGGCAGATCCGATGTTTTGGTAACTGCTTATCAATATGACGGTTCTCTGGTTAATCCCGAAATTAAAAGCCTAAACACAAACGGCGTCGATTTTAATAAAATCGGCTCTTATACCGCTTGTGCAACATTTGTTCATAACGGAAAAGAATACAGTGGAGACTTTACAATAGTAATTGTTGAGTCGATTGGTATTACTTCCTTAAAGTGTGAGGCGAACAGCGCCGCTTATTATGTCGGACAAACACTGACTGCCAAAAATCTGACAGTAACTGCTTTTTACAGTGACGGTAGTTATAGATTCATATCAGATTTTGATTTTACCCCCGTCACTTTTGATTCAATCGGTACTAAAACTCTTTCGGTTTCTGTTGAGAATTCAGGGAATACAGTTTCGACAACCTTTGATGTTTTTGTTGGCGGAACGGTAAGTGTTGATTTTTATTTGTGTCCCGGGATTGAGAACGATTTCAATGTGTATACCGGAATCAAAAACAGTGATTTTCGTGCAGAATGTGTTATTTGCTATAACAGCAACACAACGCAAACTTTGTGTTTGGTTCCCGTAATAGAAGAAGATGTTGATTTCTCCCGTGTCGGAACCGTTGCCGTTAAACTGAAATATACGGATCAGTGGGGCAATGTGTTCAGAGGAACGGTTGATATCAATGTAACGGTTGACAGAACAGAGCTTGAATACTTTATTTATGAAACCTGCACCGACTCAAACACGGGAAAAGAGTATTATAGAATAACAAATGTCAATCCCGATTACGAAGGTGAAACCCTGATTTTGCCCGGCAGAACTTTTCACGGAACGGAAATCAGGAGTTTCAGCAGCCTGAGCAATCTTAGCAATACCAATGTCAGGGAATTGATAATTCCCTTAGGCTGCAAATATAAAGGTAATTATCCCGAATGTTCGCTTGAAAGGATTACCGTTGAACAATCCTATGAGTCGGGCTTAAAATACTTGAAAAACGCCGCAAGTCTGGGCATTGAAGTTTGCTTTGATGACAGCATTACGGATAATGATTCCGGAATAGTTTATGCACCGTTTGGTGACGGTTACTATGTTGCCGAATATTTCGGATTGGGAGAGTCTGTTACAATACCTGCATTGGTTAACGGAAAAACCGTTACGGGAATCGGGAAAGATTCATTCAGAGATACCGGCGTTTCCTTTGTTGATATTCCGGATAGCGTTACATATATCGGTCAATATGCATTTTACAGATGCAATTTTGAAAGCTTCGACATGAAGAATGTAAAAGATGTTGATTCAAATGCTTTTTCTTGGAGCAAAATCAGCAATCTCGACTTGAAGAATGTTACCCATGTCGGAAGTGATGCGTTTGAGTATTGCCCGATTACATCAATCAAGGCGGAGAAGCTTGAAGAGATAGGTTCTTCCGCTTTTGAGAATACAAAATTTACCGAAGCATATTTTCCGATGGTGAAGCGCATTGGCTCGGTTGCATTTACAAACTCATCACTCAAAATTGCTCATTTTGACAGCCTTGAAGAGGCTTTGAGAGCTTTTGAACGATGCTCAATTCAAACAATTTATATCACAAACAAAAATGAAGGTGAAATTGACCTTGGAATTCCGGAGAATGATATGCTTTCTTCAAAGGTTGTGATTTATTGGAAGGATACTAAACCGGGCTTCAATTATGACATTCTTGATGACGGCACAATCTCGGTATATCAATATATCTGTAATCCGGGCGAGACAAATCCTGAAACATTGACTGTTCCCGAAACAATTGACGGTTATACTGTCACTCGGATTGGAAACGGAAGATTGCCGGTTGGGTTTAAAGATGTTAAGACGCTTGAACTTCCGGATACCGTAACTTCTATTGCCTCGAAAGCATTTTATGACTGTGGCTATTCCGGCAGTGCAGCGGTTGAAAATATAAAAGGCGGCAATATTTCCGAAATCGG
>CAYXVM010000198.1:0-3738 GCA_964468465.1 uncultured Clostridium sp. | reverse complement strand
GGCTTCCCGTGATTGATGGTGAAATCGGCGACACATGGATTCACGGGAGCGCATCCGACCCTTATAAATCGGCGGCTTTGAGAGAGCTTATGAGCCTTAAAAGGCAATGGCTTGCAAACGGAGAAATGGTCAGAACGAGTGATGAATACAAAGGCTTTTCGGACGCACTCCTTTGCATTGGCGAGCATACCTGCGGCATGGATTCAAAAACCTATCTTGCTGATTATGAAAACTATCTGAAAAAGGATTTCCGAAAAGCAAGAATAAGAGATAATGTTACTGTCAGGCATCCGCTCAGGGGCTTCCCGAAAGGCATTGTTTTCAGAGCGGTGGGTGTCGGCAAAAAGCGAGCCTACGGCGTGATTGAAAAAAGCTGGCAGGAGCAAAGAGATTACATAAACAAGGCTTTAAGCTGTCTGACCGAAGCTCACAAAGCACAGGCTGAAGAAGCGCTCGGCAGGCTGATTCCGAAGCATACGGAGGATTTTTCGGAGCACAAGGAATATACGGGGTCTATCAAATATTCCGATTATGAATTTGAGCTTAATGAGTTCGGCGGAATAGGCAGTCTGACCTGCCGTGACACAGAAATTATTCATAAAAACAACAATCCCCTGCTTGAATACCGTATTTATTCAAGCAAGGATTACGATTTTTGGTTCTCGCATTACGCCCGCAATATTGATAAAAACGGTGCATGGGCTTATCCCGATTTCGGCAGACCGCTTTTGAAATATGCCGACGGAAAATACCCCGCAGGCAGATTTTATTACAAAATGACGGGCGCTCAAATTGCAGAGGAAGAAAACCGAATAAGAATCGCCGCCGACCTTCGATGCGACAAGGCTCTTTGCGAGCAGGCGGGCGCACCCCGAGAGGTTCAGATTATATATACCTTGGATAAAGACGGGCTGAAATTTGATGTTTTATGGTGCGGCAAGGACGCAAGCCGCTTGACGGAGGCAATTTTCCTGCATCTTTATCCCACCGCCGACAGTCTCTCTCTGATAAAACTCGGCAGAGAAATCGACTATAAAAGCACGGTTTCGATGGGCGGCAGAAATCTTCACGCAGTTGAAAAATGCGTTTTTGCAAATAACTGCGGGAATTTTGAAATTTGCAATTATCATTCGCCGATCATTTCGGTCGGCAGAGGAAAAATCCTTGAATATGATAACAAAATCGAAAGCTTTGAAAACGACGGCGTTGCATTTGTGCTTCAGAACAATGTGTGGGGCACTAATTTCCCGCTTTGGTATGAGGACAACGCTCGGTTTACTTTCTGCATAAAGGAGAGATAAAAATATGAATTATAAAATCAAAAGAAATCTGCACACGGATTTCAAAGTGATTGAAGAAAACAAACTGCCGCCGAGAGCCTATTTTATTCCTTTTTCGGGCGAAACTGAGCTTGAAAGCACGGATTACAAAAATGAGCGTTATAAATCGGACAGAATAACCATGCTCAGCGGCGAATGGGATTTTGCTTATTATCCGCATCCGAGTGAGGTTACCGAAGATTTTAACACGGATAATGTCCGCTTTAATAAGGTTACAACGCCCTCAACCTGGCAAAGAACGGGCTATGACCAGATTGCATACATAAACACCCGATATCCGTTCCCGAAAAAGCCGCCTCACATCCCCGAGGATGTGGCTGTGGGCATTTACCGCAAAAAAATAGTGCTCAATGACAGCCCGAGAAAAATAATCACCTTTCTCGGCGTTGCGGGAGCTCTTGCTCTGAGCATAAACGGCAAATACATCGGCTATTCCGAGGGTTCGCATAACACGGCGGAATTTGACATCACAAATGCCTGTGTCAGCGGCGAAAATGAGATAGTCGCAGTTGTTTATAAATGGAGCAACGGCACTTATCTTGAATGCCAGGATATGTTCCGTGAAAACGGCATTTTCCGTGACGCATATATAATTTCGCAGGGTGAAAACCGAATCAACGATTTTCTTTTCAGACCGCTGAAAAATTCCGACGGAACATATAATCTGAAAATCGGCATTGACGGAACTTTTTCCGACAGCGCAGAAATTGAAATTTCATCGGAAGGGCTTTTCAGCAAGACCTTAAAGGGAAAAGGAAACGCTGAAATTTCATCGTTAAAGGTCAACGAATGGACGGCTGAAACGCCGAATGTTTATAAAGTAATTATTAGAGTCAAAGACGGCGACGAAGTTTGCGAAGCTGTCCGCACTTATATAGGCTTCAAGGATATCAAAATAGACGGTGAGGTATTTCTGTTTAACGGAAAACCTATAAAAATGCTGGGCGTTAATCATCACGATACGCATATGACAAAGGGCTATGCGATGTCGCTTGACGATTTGGAGACCGATATCCGCCTGATGAAAGAATACAACTGCAACGCAGTCAGAACCTCACATTATCCTCCCGACCCCCTATTTTTAACCATGTGCGACATATACGGACTTTATGCCGTTGACGAAGCGGATATTGAAACCCACGGCTTTTATGCCGTGCCTCACAGCACATATAACCCCAACAGGCTCAGCAATGACATTAAATGGGCTGACCATTATCTTGACAGGGTCAGAAGAATGTATGAACGGGATAAAAACCATCCCTGCGTTACCATGTGGAGCCTCGGCAACGAATCGGGCGGCTATAAATGCCAGGATGTCTGCTATCATTTTCTCAAGAAAGTCAATCCCGAAATCCCCGTTCACTATGAGGGAGCAATCAGAAGCAAGCGCTGGGCTTATGATGTTGTTTCAAGAATGTACGGCACTCCCGACCTCATGAGAAAAATCCTCAAAGGCACGGCAGGTGACAAATACAAAGGCAAGCCGTTTTTCCAATGTGAATATGCTCACGCCATGGGCAACGGACCGGGAGGACTTGAGGAATACATGCAGCTTTTCTATTTCTCAGATCAGTTTATGGGCGGCTGCATCTGGGAATGGGCGGATCACAGCGTTTATGATGAAAACGCAAAATATAAATGGACCTACGGCGGCGACCACAACGAGCCGATACATGACGGCAATTTCTGCGTTGACGGATTGTTCTATCCCGACAGAAAGCCGTCAAGCGGCGCTCTTGAAATGAAAGTCTGCTACCGCCCGATCAGGGCAAAATATCTCGGCAACGGAGCTTTTGAGCTTTGGAACACCCGCAGTTTTACCGACAGCTCCGATATCGGCATTGATTATTCAGTTTCGGTCAACGGAAAAACCGAGATGACGGGCAGCTTTGGCTGTGTTATTCCCGCAGGCGGAAAAGCAACCGAAAAAATCAATTCTCCCCTGCTCAATCAGCCCGATAAGGATGTTTTTGTCAATCTTACATATAAGAACAAAAACAGCGGAGAAGAAACGGCGGTTGAACAGCTCGTTATTTCATGCGCCGAGCTGAAAAAAGCCGACAAGCGTTCGGCTGCTGATATTTCGGTTTCGGGTAATGAAATCAATGTTGCTTTTGACGGCGGCAAAGCCGTGTTTGATAAGAAAACGGGCTTGGTAAGCTGCGTAAAGAACGACTTTGAATATCTCAACCAAAATCCGATTGATAAAGTCAAGGGCTTCGTTCCGCACATATACAGAGGCAGACTCGACAACGATCAGTATATGGTTATTTTTTGGAAAATCGTCGGTCTTGACTGCGCCGAGCCGAGACTTGCCTCCTGCAAGGTTAAAACCGAAAACGGCTTAAAATATGTCAGCACCGTCTGGAATTTTGTCACGAGAGGTGTATTTGTGCTT
>CAYXVM010000197.1:0-3795 GCA_964468465.1 uncultured Clostridium sp. | reverse complement strand
AAGACCGTCGTCTGAGAAAGCGGACTGTGAACGGCCGTAAACGATCTGGAGGAACAGCTCACGCATAGCGGTGTTGATAGCGTCGCAGACAAGGTCTGTGTTGAGAGCCTCAAGAATCGTTTTGCCGGGAAGAATCTCGGCAGCCATAGCCGCTGAATGAGTCATGCCCGAGCAGCCGATTGTTTCAACAAGAGCTTCCTCGATGATGCCGTTCTTAACATTGAGCGAGAGCTTGCAGGCGCCCTGCTGAGGTGCGCACCAGCCAACGCCGTGTGTGAAAGCGGAAATATCCTTGATTTCGTATGCCTTAACCCATTTGCCTTCTTCGGGGATCGGAGCGGGGCCGTGGTTGGGTCCCTTGGCAACGCAGCACATTTCCTGTACTTCACGTGAATAATTAATCATAATGTGTTTCTCCTTTCAGAAAGGGTGATAAAGTACATCCGTAATATATTAAACCAAAATGAGTCTAATATCAAGTGGTATTTTGCACAACAAATCATTAAATGACTGAATTTATTATAACCAATTCTTCTTATAAAGAAGCAGAGCAACCGCAACTGCGGCAACAATCGTGATAAACATGAGCGTTCCGACTCCCATTCCGGGGGCAAAAAGCAGAACGATTACGCCGACGATTACGGGAGCGAAAACGAGCTTCCAATGCTTTGCAAAGTAGCTTGCACCCAATGCGCCGAACAATGCGGGCAGAATCTGCTCGAATGCAGGCTTGAACGCCGAACCCTCAGCCGTGATTTTCGGCAGTACGGGCGAAAACGCAAGCACGCCGACGGCGATAATCAGCGTTGTGACGATTGAAGAAACGCCGATGGCAATTGTTGAAATAACCTCGCCCTCCTCGGTGTTCGGGCGGACATTTGCATTTTCCATTGCGGAAAGACCGCAGGGAAGCTTTAAGTTAGTGATATTGCCCGTAACAAAGCTGAGGTAGGTTCCGCCTGCGCCGAGCATGGGAACATATGTTACAACCTCAACAACGCCCGTCAACCAATAGAGCGCCATGAGCTTCGGCATAACCTTGGCAAGAACCGAACCTGCCGGCCATGCGCCGAGATAAAACGAAACTGCAACGGGAATGCAGAGGAGCATAAGCAATGCGCCGATATCCCAAAGGATACCCCATTTGTGAACACGGTCAAAATAATTCTTGTGAACATCCATTGAAGCTTACCTCCTTATCTCCACATAAACGTAGTTATTGATTCGGGCAAAACGGTCTTGAACAGCATTGCGGCGCCCATGCCGATGAACATACTCAGAGGCATTGTGAACGAACGCAGCTTTTCAAGATTGAATTTTTTGCACAGCAGTTCGAGCAGAACCATTGCAATCATCGAAACAATCAGAACGCTGATTGACATAAAACCCGCATTGTTGCCGTCGGGCGATGTGCCCGCAAGCGCTCTTGCGATGAAAGCGGAAATAATGCCGATGAAAGCGGCGGCAGAAACGGCGTCGCCGAGCTTTTTGCTTTTTTCGCTCTTGTTGACAGCCGTGCCGATTTTATTCTGAAGCTTTTTGCAAAGGAATGGCAGAAGAATCAGCGGAGCAATGCTTCCGATAGACATTGCCCATGCGATTGTTGAAAACTGCTGAGGATCGGTTATTTCGGAGCTGAGCGAGCCGCCCATAGCCTCAACCGCACTCTGCGCAGCCGTTGTTTCATAAGCAAGATTGCCGATAACCGTCAGCCTTATCCAAGGCAGAACGATTCCGAGCGCATTTGCAAGAACGATAACCGTTGCAAGAATTGAAATTGCGGGTGCAATGGTGAACATCACGCTTGAAACGACGGTATTTTTAAGCGTTTCTTTTTTGATTCCGAGTTCTTTTGCATGCTTCCATGACTTGATGATAAAGAACAGCGATTGGATGGTTACAAATGCGACAACGCCGAGCGCAATGGCATACATAACCGGGCTTTCCTTGAAGTTTTCCAAGCAAATCACTCCCATAATTTTAATAGATTTATATTATCACATATCAACTGTATAAGTCAAGATTTTATGCCGAACAAAGAATTCTTTTCAAGGCTTGACGGCGGGG
Source organism: uncultured Clostridium sp. (assembly GCA_964468465.1). Taxonomy (GTDB): domain Bacteria; phylum Bacillota; class Clostridia; order Oscillospirales; family Acutalibacteraceae; genus CAG-177. The sequence goes on along the minus strand of CAYXVM010000197.1, from coordinate 1,728 downwards.
CGCTGTTTTGTTATTATAGTTTTATAGATGTTAATATTTGCCTTTCTTATATACAAAACGGAGTGTGATAATATGGAAATAATTAAGCAGGCTATCGAAAGCGGCAAAACCGCTCTCGGCATTGAATTCGGCTCAACGAGAATAAAGGCTGTTCTGATTGACAAAAATCACGAGCCGCTCGCATCCGGCAGCTACGATTGGGAAAACAGCTATGACAACGGCGTGTGGACCTATCCCCTCGACGAGGTATGGGCAGGGCTTCGTGGCGCATTTGCCGCTCTCAAAAAGAATGTGCTTGAGAAATACGGCGTTAAGCTCACAACCGTCGGTGCTCTCGGAATCAGCGGAATGATGCACGGATATCTCGCTTTTGATGCCGACGGCAATCAGCTCGCTCCGTTCAGAACCTGGAGAAACACGATAACCGCCGAGGCCGCCGAAAAGCTCAGCGCACTCTTTGATTTCAACATTCCCCAGCGTTGGAGCATCGCTCACCTTTATCAGGCAATGCTCAACGGCGAAGAACATATCGGGAAAGTTGATTTTATCGCCACGCTTGCCGCCTATGTTCATTGGAAGCTGACGGGCAAAAAAAATATCGGCATCGGCGAAGCTTCGGGAATGTTCCCGATTGACAGCTCCACCAACGATTACGACAAAAGAATGCTTGCTATTTTCGATGAAGAATCAAAGAAATTCGGATTCGGCAAAAAAGCGGAAGATATTCTCCCGAAGGTTCTTGTTGCAGGCGAAAATGCAGGATATCTGACTGAGGAGGGTGCTCTCCTGCTTGACCCGACGGGCGAATTCAAGCCCGGAATCCCCCTTTGCCCGCCCGAGGGCGACGCAGGCACGGGAATGGTCGCCACCGATTCGGTTGCTCCGAGAACGGGAAATGTTTCGGCAGGAACTTCGATTTTCCTCATGGTCGTGCTTGAAAAGCCGCTTTCAAAGCTCTATCCCGAAATTGACATGGTAACCACACCGTCGGGTGAACCCGTTGCAATGGTTCATTGCAACAACTGCTCGGGCGAAATCGACGCATGGGCAAATATTTTCACCTCGTTCTGCAAGGCCATGGGTCACGAGGTCAGCTATTATAAGGTTCTCGACAAGATTTTTGAATCGGCTCTTGCAGGCGATAAGGACTGCGGCGGTCTGGTTGCATATAACTATCTTTCGGGCGAGGTCATCACAGGGCTTGACAGCGGAAAACCGATGTTTTTCAGAGGTCCCGACAGCAAATTCACCCTTGAAAACTTTGCAAGAGTTCAGCTTTCCTCCGCTGCGGCAACGCTCAGCATCGGCATGGAAATTCTCGAAAACGAGCAGGTTAAGGTTGACAGAATCCTCGGCCACGGCGGATACTTCAAAGCTCCCGTTGCAGGTCAGAAAATCATGGGTGCGGCTCTGAACGCCCCCGTTTCGGTCATGAAAACCGCCGGTGAGGGCGGCCCGTGGGGCGTTGCGATTCTTGCCGAATACATGATGAGCAAGCAGGACGGCGAAACCCTCGGCGATTACCTTGAAAAGAGAGTATTTGCAGGTCAGGAGTCAACAACGGTTGTTCCCGACGAAGCGGATGTTGAAGGCTTCAAGGCCTTCCTTGAAAACTACAAGAAAGGCATTCCCGCCGAAAAAGCGGCAGTTGAAGCGTTTTAATTACATAATAGTTTTTTAACAACAATAAATATGGTTTTGAGGGGCTTATTTCCGCTCCGTCTGCGT
>CAYXVM010000196.1:0-3829 GCA_964468465.1 uncultured Clostridium sp. | reverse complement strand
ATTTAAGAGTAAGTATAGCCTGATCTTTTTGAAATAAATATAACAAATTTTTTATAACGAAATTGCTCGGGGAGAATAATTAATGCCTATTGAAAATGAATTTGACGCCTTTTCGGAAGGAATAGAACCCGGTGGACTTCGCAGCAGAACGCAGATAAAACTGCTTCTGACCTTTCTTGTCAGCCGATTGAGAGAACCGATGAGCGAATCAAAGCTCCTTGAATCGCTCCAGCTTCACGGGCTTGCAAACTATTTTGAAGCAAGCCAGGCTATCGAGGAGCTGATTGAAAGCGGCAACCTCGCCTGTGCGGATTCTCTTGTTTATTTAACTCCAAAGGGTGAACTGTCGGTTGACGAGCTTTCGCAGGAACTTCCGAAATCCGTTAAAGAAACCGCTCTTGCCGACGCTTTGAAGCTTCAGATTCTTGAAAAGCGTGAGGGCGAAAACACTGTTGATATACAAAAGACCGATAACGGCTATTATGTCACATTCAGAGTTAACCACAAGGGCGAAACTCTCATGGAACTGTCGGTCTATGCCGCCGATTTTGAGCAGGCGCAGCAGCTTAAAATGAATTTTCTGAAAGACCCGTCACATGTTTATTCCACCGTTGCGGCGGCGCTTTTCGTGTAGGGTAACGGCGATAATCCGAACCCGTCAAAAATGCAGTATTAAAGCGATATTTGTCTGTAAGGAGAACGGCAATGCTTGAAAATATTAAAAAAGAAGTTTACGAAGCAAACATGAAGCTTGTTGAATACGGTCTTGTGCTTTTCACCTGGGGCAATGTTTCTCAGATTGACCGTGAAAGCGGGCTTGTTGTTATTAAACCGTCGGGCGTTCCTTATGAAAAAATGACTCCCGACGATATGGTTGTTATGAATCTCAGCGGTGAAAGGGTTGAGGGGTCTTTGAATCCGTCATCCGACACTCCCACTCATCTTGAGCTTTACCGCCGTTTCCCCGATATCGGCGGAGTTGCTCACACTCATTCAACCTTTGCCGTTGCCTTTGCTCAGGCGGCATGCGACATTCCTCCGTTCGGCACGACCCACGCCGACTTTGCCTACGGCGAAATCCCCTGCACAAGAGATCTGACAAAGGAAGAAATCGAGGGCGAATATGAGCTTAACACGGGCAAGGTCATTGCGGAATGCTTTGAAAAAGGCGGCATTGATTATAACGCAGTGCCCGCAGTTCTCGTTCATTCTCACGGCCCGTTCACCTGGGGCAAAAACGGTCTCAAAGCTGCGGAGAACTCGGCAATCCTTGAAGAAGTTGCAAAAATGGCATATCTGAGCAAGACCATGAACGCCCGTCAGGCAAACGAAAATATTATTAATAAGCATTATTTCAGAAAGCACGGCGAAAAAGCCTACTACGGTCAATAATAAGACTTGACACTTTCGTCAAAAGCGTATAAAATAGTTTACATATTCATTCTGTTGTAAAAGGTGTGATTTTATGGCAAAATGTCCGAAAGGCGGAAGAAAGCTTCATATCTGGAATGTAAAGGCCGAATGCCCCGACTGCGGCGTTAACATCGCCAATTACGATTGGGAAAGACGGCTTGAGGAGGATTCAATCGCCGCCGAAGCGGCGTTCGCAAAGCTCCACGAGGCAATGCGCAGATTCAAATATTCCTTTGCGGGAACAAAGCTGAGAATCGCAAGAATACCCATCAGCGTTCTCCCCCTTTTCTCGCTCCTGCTCCCCCTCGGCTCTCTTGCAGTTTCAATTCCGTTCTGTGAAGAAAAATTCACAATCAATCTGATAACGATTGTAATGAACCTTATGAAGTTTGACATATTGGGCATTTTGAAAGCACCGGGTTCCGATATTATCGGCGCCACTTCGCTGAGATTCCTGCTTTCGCTTCTGTTTGTTGTTTTCAGCACGCTTTCTTTGCTTGTCAGCCTTGTCTTTCTGCTTCTCAACTTCAAAAAGCTCAACAGCAAGGGTCTGTTCATAACAAACCTTGTTGCGGGTCTTATGATGTTCTCAAGCGCAATCTGCTTCAACAGCTTTTCCTCAATGCTTCAGGCAAGCACCCTTGCCGACGCAGTCAGCTGCAACCCAAGTTGGGGCATTTTCGTCAGCGGTGCGCTGTTCCTGCTCTCATCGGCGGTCAATCTCGCCGTTGCACTCAGCCCCGTTAACATTCCTCCCGAAGAAAAGAAAGAAGAACACTCCGAGGAACCTGCGGAAGAAAAAGAAACGGTTGAAGCTTAATCTTTTTGAATATTACGGCTTGCGTTTTTCGGCGCAAGCCTTTTTTATTGCGATAACTCTACGCAGAGTTTGTTGCATTTGCATCGGAATAACGCTAAAATGGAGAGCGAAAGGATGATTAACATGAACAATTCGGAAATCGGTGCGCTCATACGCGCTCTCAGAACCGAAAAGGGTTTAACTCAATCGGCTCTTGCGGAGCTTCTTACCGTCTCGGACAGAACGGTTTCAAAATGGGAAACAGGCAGGGGCTGCCCCGATATTTCTCTGCTCGGCTCGCTCTCGGATATTCTCGGCGTGAATATTGAAGAAATCTTGAGCGGCGGCTCGCAGACCAACACATTCGTCAGCGGAAACATGAAGAAATCAAGCTATTATGTCTGCCCCGTTTGCGGCAACCTTGTGATTTCAACGGGCAACGCCACGGTTTCATGCTGCGGCAGAAAGCTTTTGCCGCTTCAGGCGGGGAAGGCTGACCCCTGCCACGAAATCACGGCGGAGGTTATTGAAAACGATTGGTTTATTTCATCAAAGCACGAAATGGAAAAAGACCACTATATTTCATTTGTCGCATTTGCATCGTCGGGCGAAATCAAGATTTTCAAGACCTACCCCGAATGGGAGCTGCAGGTTCGCTTTCAGAAAAGAGGTCACGGCATTCTGCTGTGGCACTGTACAAAGCACGGATTATTTTATAAGAATATCTGAAAAACAACCGATATGACGCTCGGATTTTTCGAGCGAATATCGGTTGTTTGTTTGTATTTTATGTATTATCCGAAAAAGCATTTGATTTTCTTGACAAGCACGAAAGTGTGTGATATACTGTTTTTAATTAAAAATATAATAATATCATCTTGAAAGATTATGACGGAGACAGTAGCCTTTGCAGGGCGCAGACCAAGTGAGGTGCGGATAGTGGGAACGCACCGTCTGCCGCAAAAGTGAAAATCACTCCCGAATCGCAAACCGAACGCCCTTTGCAAGTAGGCTTTGTCGGCAGTCCGCCGTTATCGGGCGCATAAAGATCGAGTTATGTAATGGGTGGTTAAGCAAGGTTATTCCTTGTCCCGTTCGGGGCAGGGATTTTTTTGCGCCGCAAATCGGCAATCAATTATTCTAATTATTCATAAATCGGAGGAATTCAAAATGTACGAAAAGGTTTCGTCGAATTTTGATTTTGTCAGCCGTGAAAAAGCTGTGCAGGAATTCTGGAAAGAAAATCATATATTCGAGAAAAGCATTGAAGAAAGAGAAGGCTGCCCGACCTATACTTTCTATGACGGCCCGCCGACTGCCAACGGCAAGCCTCACATCGGCCATGTTCTCACCCGTGTTATCAAGGATATGATTCCGAGATACCGCACCATGAAGGGCTACATGGTTCCGAGAAAAGCAGGCTGGGACACTCACGGTCTGCCCGTTGAGCTTGAGGTTGAAAAGCTGCTCGGCATCAACGGCAAGGATCAGATTGAAAAATACGGCGTTGAGCCTTTCATTGAGCATTGCAAAGAAAGCGTCTGGAAATATAAGGGCATGTGGGAGGATTTCTCAGGCACGGTCGGCTTCTGGGCTGATATGGACGACCCCTATGTT
>CAYXVM010000195.1:0-3928 GCA_964468465.1 uncultured Clostridium sp. | reverse complement strand
AATATCGCTTTAATACTGCATTTTTGACGGGTTCGGATTATTACCGTTACCCTAAGCAGAAGAAACGGAGGTTTTGCTATGGATAAAAGAGAAATGGAAAAACTCATGGATAAATATAAGGCTGAAATGCTTGAATTCAGCCGTCGAAACAACACAAGAGGATATCCTATTGCAAACATGGGAGCAGAAAACCGTGACGAAAGAGAAGAAGCAATGAACGAAGCACTTGAAAAAGACATACCCTTTGAGCGTGACCGCAGTAACCCTCTGCCCGAGCCGCCTTCAATGCCGACAATTGCGGATCAGGAAACTCCTATGACGCCGCAGCCCGAAATGCCGTCAAATGAAACAGAGTCACAGATTCCGCAGGAAACAACCGATGCGGCGCAGAATCTCAGAAGGGTTTGCTCGGGAATCGGGCAGAATTCAACCTCGGAGCTTCGTGAGAGATGCCGTGACATAAATGATTTTCTTGCGGCAAACCCTGAAAGCGGTTCAATGAGGGTTGAAACTTATTCGGGCGACAGAGCGTTCGGCATAGGCAGTGCAAGAGTTATGGTTTTCGTTGAGCTTCCGAGCGGAAATGTTGCGGTATTTGACGGCTTGACGGATAATGACGGAAACACGGTAAGCATCAAGCTCCCTGCACCGCCCAGAGAACTGTCTCAAACCCCGCAGACAGGCAAAAATCCGAGACTTCCTTATGCAGTATATTCGGTTTATGTTGAGCATCCGGGCTTTGTCAGAGCGGTTTATACAAATGTGCCCGTTTTTTCGGGAATTGAATCCATTCAGCCCGTAAGAATGCTTGCCAAAACCGAAGGAGTCAATGAGCCCGAGCCTATCATGGTCGATGAGAAAAACCGCAGTTCGCTGCAGGAATAGGGAGTGATATTGTGCCTGTAACACCGGTTATTCCGAATTATATTACCGTTCATCTCGGCCCGCCTAATTCAAACGCTCCGAATGTGCGTGTTCCGTTCACGGATTACATCAAGAATGTTGCCTCGAGTGAGATTTATCCCTCGTGGCCTGAAAGTGCGATAAGAGCCAACATTCTCGCTCAGATTTCCTTTGCGCTGAACAGAATTTTTACCGAATATTACCGCAGCAGGGGATATGATTTTGACATAACAAACTCAACGGCATATGATCAGGCGTATATTGACGGCAGAGATGTATTTTCCAATATTTCAAAAATAGTTGACGAGATATTCAATGACTATGTAACCAAAGGAAATCAGATTCAGCCCTATTTCACGGAATACTGCGACGGGCGAAATGTGACCTGCAAAGGTATGTCGCAATGGGGAACGGTTGACCTTGCCAAAAGAGGGCTAACCCCTTATCAGATTCTTCAGAATTATTACGGCAACGATATCAATATTGTCAGAAACGCTCCTGTCAGGAATATTACGGAATCCTATCCCGGCACTCTGCTGAGAATCGGTTCTCCTGCAATCGAGGAGATAAGAACCATTCAGCGTGAGCTTAACAGAATCAGGCAAAACTACCCGTCGATTCCGCCAATACCCGATGCAAACGGCTTTTATGATGCAGCGACAAAGGCGGCGGTTACGCAGTTTCAGAAAATATTCAACCTCACGCCCGACGGCATTGTCGGCAAAGCGACTTGGTATAAAATCAAGCAGATTTACAATGCCGTTAAAAGAGTATCCGAGCTTTATTCTGAGGGTATAACCATCAGCGAGGTTGAAAGAATATTCAGCGAAGTGCTCAAAAGGGGAAGCAGGGGCAACGATGTTAAAGCGATGCAGTATTTCCTTGCGTTCGTTGCATATTTTAATGACAGAATTCCAAACATTGCGGTTGACGGTATTTTCGGGCCTGCAACCGAAGAGGCAGTTAAAGCGTTTCAGCGTGAATACGGTCTGACCGTTGACGGCATTGTCGGCAGAAACACTTGGAACAGACTCCTTGACGCATATTATGCAACGCTGGATTCGCTCCCCGATGAATACAGATCCTATTCCTCGTTCCTCTATCCGGGCTATACTCTCAGCACGGGAACGAGCGGGAACGCCGTCACTCAGCTTCAGACTTTCTTGAGGGTTATAGCTCAGAACAATAAAGCTGTTCCGTTGATTACGGTTGACGGAATATTCGGAGATAAGACAAAAAATGCCGTTATTGCCGTTCAGAAGCTTTCGGGAATTCCGCAGACAGGTTCCGTCGGCCCCCTGACATGGAATGCAATAGTCAACCTTTATAATGAATATCGATAAAAGAATATCAAATAATAAAAGGCGACAGAGCAATCTGCCGCCTTTTTGTAATGACTAACGGGGGATGATGAAAACGGAGATGAAATTTTCGGCTGATTACAGCGCAGTTACGGCAATGCTTGACAGCTCAATGCGGCTCAAAGACAGTTTTGATCTTGTCGGCAGAGAGGTCAGAATAAGCTCCGTCAGGGCAAAGCTTTATTTTGTTGACGGCTTCTGCAAGGATGACCTGATGGAAAAAATCATGTCTTATTTTATGAAAGCCGATGAAAAGACCGTGAGCGAATGCACGGGCACAAGAGAATTTGCCGACAGATTTATACCCTATGTTGAAACCGATGTTGTTTCAAGCGTTGATGAATTTATAAAATCAGTTCTTTCCGGTGCGGTCGGCATGATTGTTGAGGGCTTTTCGGAGGGAATCGTGATTGATGCAAGAACCTATCCCGTTCGCTCGGTTGACGAGCCGGAAAACGACAGGGTTCTGCGAGGACCGCACGATGGCTTTGTTGAAACGCTTGTTTTCAACACCGCACTTATCCGCCGAAGAATCAGAGACACCGCCCTGACAATGGAAATTCATTCGGTCGGCAAAAAGTCAAAATCCGATGTTGTTATCTGCTTTATGCAGGGAAAAGTGAAAACAAAGCATCTTGAAACCGTGCGAAAGAAGATAGATGCAGTTGACGCAAATTCGCTGACGATGGGTCAGCAAAGCCTGATTGACTGCCTTGTTCCCCACCAATGGTTCAATCCGTTCCCCAAAATCAGATATACGGAGCGCCCTGATGCGGTTGCGGCAAGCATTCTTGAGGGCAGTATAGTCGTGCTGATTGACAATTCGCCTGCGGCAATGATTATTCCGACAGGGATTTTTGATTTTCTTCAGGACACCAACGATTATTATATGTCGCCTGTCATCGGCTCTTATATGAGAATCATACGGATGCTGATTTTCGCAATGACAATGCTGCTGACGCCGATTTGGTTTTTGCTGATTAAAAATCCCGAATACATTCCGCAATGGCTTGAATTCATCAAAATTGAGGAACCGAACACCGTGCCCGTAGCGGCTCAGCTTTTCATTGTTGAAATAGTAATCGACGCAATGCGGCTTGCATCAATCAATACGCCGAGCACGCTGAGCAACTCGTTCGGGGTCATCGGTGCGCTTGTGCTGGGAGAATTTGCGGTTTCGGCAGGCTGGTTTGTGCCCGAAGTCGTGCTTTATATGGCGTTTGTCGCAATGACAAACTTCACCCAGCCGAGCTTTGAACTCGGCTATGCGTTCAAGCTGATGCGAATGATGCTCATAGCTTTGATTGCGCTGTTTAACCTTTGGGGATTTATTGCGGGAATTCTGATAATCATTATTGAAATTGCCTCGGTCAGAACCGTAACGGGAAGCTGTTATCTCTATCCGCTGATTCCGTTCAACGGTTCCGCACTTTCAAGCCTGCTCCTGAGAAAACCGCTGAGCAAGAAGAATAATTAATTATTGTATTCAAATAAGGGCAGACTGCTTTCTGCGGATTTCATTATTTAAGCTTTTAAGGAGAAATGAAATATTTTCAAAAGCCAACTGAAACGGTAGGGCAGGGGCTTGCTCCCGCCGTTTGTTTGAAACGCCGAATCTGTTGAAAAATAACAATTTTTCGTAGGGAACGCTGTCCTCAGCGTTC
>CAYXVM010000194.1:0-3932 GCA_964468465.1 uncultured Clostridium sp. | reverse complement strand
GACCCTTGCTCTCAAAAAACGAAAGATATTTTTCTCTGATCTCGTTAAGACCCATCCATTCCATTGTTTTTTCCTCCTAAGGAACAAATAAATTTTTGTTTCGGAATAAAAAAGATGCAGTTAAACAATTCGGACATGGGACGGCTTTCGCCGCGGTACCACCCAAATTGTGCAACTGCACCACTCATTTCCCGATAACGCAAGGCTGCGCCGCCGTTCATCACGGCAGAGCTCAGGGGCGGCGTTCCATTCGCAATTCAGCCCGACCGCCGTCTCAGCAGCTCGGCAGTCTCTCTGTCAGGGCAAGCGCACGGATTATTCCCCGTCACAGCTTAATATTGATTTACCTTGTTATTATATCATTTCCGGCAGAATTGTCAAGTATCAAAAAGCTTTGCTTCGATATCTTTGATGACCTTGACCGTGCTTTCAACCGTTTTTGAAAGAGCATTTTTGCCGAACGGAGATTCAAGACCCGATCCCTCAACAAGCTCTCCGAGCGATACGCTGCCCGTCTTTTTCAAAAATTCGATATACTTATCAAGAGCAGATTCAAAATCATTATAAGACAGCTTCAAAAATCCGAAAGCAACACATTGTGCAATACAGTAATCAATATAATAAAACGGACTTTCAAAAATATGCATCTGATACTGCCAGCGAGTGCCCTGCTCAAGATAAGGAATGCCCTCAAACGAAAGATAGGGTCTGTATTTCTTTTCAAGCTTCAGATATTCGGCTTTTCTTTCGGCGGGCGTCAAATCGGGGTTTTCATAGACGATATGCTGAAATTCATCGACTATAACGCCGTAAGGAATGAAAGAAAGTGCGTCAACAATGTGTTTATAGCGGTATTTATCGGCGTTTTTGCCGAAGAATTCATCCATATATTTATGGCAGAGGAACTCCATGGACATGCTGTGACATTCGTGAGTCTCCATGCCGACGGGGAAATCGGGCTCGCTGAAGCGGAACATATAATCTGCCGCAAGCGCATGACCGAATTCGTGAGTTATGACATCGATATCGCCGCTTGTTCCGTTGAAATTGGCAAGGATAAACGGCTGTTTGTATTTCGGGAATGTTGTGCAGTAGCCGCCGCCCCATTTACCGTCACGGGCTTCAACATCGAACGCTTCCGCATCAAGCATTTTCTGCATGAATTCTCCGATTTCGGGCTTCATATCTTTATACATATTGAGCGCCCTGCGGAATATTTCGTCTGAATCAATAACGGGTCTCGGCATTTCGCCCGTAACGCTTACTGCGTCATCGTAATACATGATTTTATCGATGCCGAGGCGGTTTTTGATGCTCTGTTTCAGCTCATAAACGGCCGGAACGACATCGGTCTCAACGCTTTTTCTGAAAGCGGCAACCATTTCTTTGTCATAATCAACCCTGCCCATGCGGTAATAGCCAAGTTCAACGAAGTTTTCAAACCCTAGTTTTCTTGCAATTTTTGTTCTGATTTTAACGAGACCGTCAAAGATTTCGTCAAATGTTCCGGCATTTGCTTCCACGGTTTCGCCGATTGCAAAAGCTGCTTTTCTTCTTGTTTCACGGTCATCCGCTTCAAGCTTTCCCCGAAGAAAGGAGAGCGGCATTTTCTCGCCCTCAAATTCAAAAGCAAGCTCGCCCATGAATTTTGAATACTTTGTAACAAGCGCATTCTCCTGCTGCAAATCCTCGATAACCTCGGGGGAAAATGTTTTGAGTGACATTTCAAATTCCTTAAAAACTCTCGGATTAATCAGCTTCTCCGCTTCCGCTCTGTAGGGCGATTCGAGCATGGCTTTCTTATATTCATTTTCAATCTCGGAAAACAGCGGCATGGCGTTATCGTAATAATCCATTTCCGCATTATAAAACTCATCTCTTGTGTTGAGAGTGAAGCGGCAGTTAGCAAGGGAACAGGCGGTTTCAACCTCCTCGCTGATTTTGTTATATTCATCTCTCGCTTCTTTCAGATCCTGCGCAGATTCGGCATTTTTTATCTTTTCGATTATTTTTTCAATCTCTGCCTTGGCAGCTTCAACCGTCACTCTCTCATAAGGCATTTCGCTGACTTTCATTTATATTCCCCTTTCATATATATTAATGTTATATTATTAACAATAATATTCAAAAAATCGGGCGGCAAAACGCCGCCCTGAATTATTAAAGGTTTAACAGTTTTTCAATTGCCGTTGCAACACCGCAATTCATGTTTGAATCCGTTACATAATCGGCAATGTCGAGAATGCTCTGCTGAGAGTTTTCCATTGCAACGCCGATTCCCGCAAATTCAATCATGGCACGGTCGTTTTCGCTGTCGCCGATTGCAATGGTGTTTTCACGGCGGATTCCCGTTTCTTTCAGCACCTTTTTGATGCCCTCGGCTTTGTTATTTCCCTTGATAACGCAGTCGGCATAATAACCGAACTGAAAAACGGTTATTTCATCCTTAAAGCGTTCGATGAAATCGGGCGGAGCTTCAACGCCCATTGCAAGCACCTGAATTTCATCGTCGGGATAAAGCCTTTCGATATCATCGGGGCTGTTAAGCATTATATAATAGCTCTCGCTCGCTCGGAGCTTGCTTTCAATCATATAGACATGCTTTTCGCCCTCAAAAACACACCAATACTCGGGATTCTCAAAGAAATATTCCGCAAGGGAACGGGTCAACCGCTTTGACATGGCGGATTTATAGATTATTTTTCCGCCGATATCAATCATTGCACCGCTTCCGGCAACAATGCCGTCAACATTAAGCTGTTCAAACAGCACGGGCGGAATATTCGCCCATGACCTGCCTGTGTTAATAAAAACCATATGACCGGCGGCTCTTGCTTTAGCAATGGCATCAAGATTCCTCTTGGGAATTATGAAGCTGTCAGCAAGCAGAGTTCTGTCAATATCAAGGAAAACCGCATATCTTTCTTCGGGCTTCAACATCTTTATGCCTCAATCTTATGGAAAATCTTTTTACCTTTTTTAACTACGATCGGCTTTTCTTTAAGCCCTGCCTGAGTGAAGGTCATTGCTGAATCGGTGACCTTTGCATCGTCAACCGAAACGCCGCCCTGGTCAACAAGTCTTCTGCCCTCGCCTCTTGATTTTGTGATTCCCGCCTTAATGAGAACGGCAAGAATATCAATTGAACCGTCGGTGAAATCCTCGTCGGCAAGCTTGGTTGAGGGCATGTTGCTGAGGTCTGCCGCACCGCCGAAAATAGCCTTTGCCGCAGACTGAGCCTTTGCGGCTTCTTCTTCGCCGTGAACAAGCTTTGTTAGCTCAAATGCAAGAATTTCTTTGGCTTTATTGAGCTGACTGCCTTCCCATTTATCCATCTCGTCAATTTCTTCAAGCGGCAGGAAAGTGAGCATTCTGATGCACTTGAGAACATCGTCGTCGCCGACATTGCGCCAATACTGATAGAATTCATAGGGTGAAGTCTTTTCGGGGTCAAGCCATACTGCGCCCGAAGCGGTTTTGCCCATTTTCTTGCCCTCTGAATTGAGAAGCAGAGTTATGGTCATTGCATAAGCGTCTTTGCCGAGCTTTTTGCGGATAAGCTCAGTTCCGCCGAGCATATTTGACCACTGATCGTCGCCGCCGAACTGCATGTTGCAGCCGTACTCTTTGTAAAGATGATAGAAGTCATAGCTCTGCATAATCATGTAGTTGAATTCAAGGAAGCTGAGACCTTTTTCCATTCTCTGCTTGTAGCACTCGGCTCTGAGCATATTGTTGACGGAGAAGCATGCGCCAACCTCACGCAGAACATCAATATAGTTAAGGTCAAGAAGCCAATCGGCGTTGTTAACCATCATAGCCTTGCCCTCGCCGAACTCGATAAAACGGCTCATCTGCTTTTTGAAGCATTCAATGTTATGTTCAATTGTTTCCTTGGTCAGAACCTTTCTGAGATCGCTTCTGCCCGAGGG
>CAYXVM010000193.1:0-3957 GCA_964468465.1 uncultured Clostridium sp. | reverse complement strand
CCTGCAGAGTGAGTTATCTGCTTGACAGCATTGAATTTCTGCGCCGTTCGGGCAGATGCTCTGCGGCGGCGTCAATCGGCGCAAATCTGCTTTCAATCAAGCCCTGTGCGGCAATGATTGACGGCAAAATCGAGGTCATCAAAAAATACCGTGGAAAAGGGCAAGCCGTCCGTCTGCAATACACAGCCGAACAGCTTGATAAATTCAAAAATATTGATTTCAGTGCCGCTTTTGTATATCACTCGGGCGTTGACAAAGCCGAGCTTAACGCCGTTGAGGATATGCTGAAAAAAGCGGGATTCAGGCAGATTATTACAGCATTTACGGGCTGTATGATAAGCCTTCACAGCGCAAAAGGCGCTTTGGGAATTCATTTTATTGCCGACTGAGAAAGTCAAGCGTTACTTTGCAAAGCTCCTCGGCTCGGTTTTCGATGCATTGATGTCCGCCGCCCTCAACGGTATGGGTTTCTGCTTCGGGGAAAGCGGAATTCATCTGATTTTTCATTGAAGAATTAAGAATTATATCGTCGCTTGCCTGACAAATCAGCACCGGGCAGGCGATTTTTCCGGTATTTTCAAGGTCTGTGGGTCTGACATTATACATCATTTCGCACATTCCCGCTCCGAAGCCGTCATACTGAACGGGAGCGGCAACGCCCGAAACATCGTAGTTCATCGCAAAATTCCAATCCATCGTTGCGGCGAAAATAACCAATTTAACAACAAAATCAAGCCTTGTTCCGTATTTGAAAAATGCGTTCATCATGGCTTTCATCGCTTTTGAAGTAACGATTTTCTCAGCCGCTTCGGGGAATTCGCTCTGCGGCGCAGGGCAATAGAGAAGCAGAGCTTTTACGGGCATTTCTTCAGCGATATTGACCGCAACGCCGCCGCCCATTGAATGGCCTGCGATTATCCATTCCTCCGATGGAGCAATGCTTTTCATCAGTTCAATTATGAGCGTTTCTCGGTCAATAACCGTCATATCCTCGGTTTCTCTCGTGCTGTAGCCGAAATTCGGCAGGTCTGCGAGCACGCATTCATAGCCGTTTTCCGAAAGGATAGCCGCCATATTGCGCCACGCATATGTTGAGCAGAGAAAGCCGTGGAGCATCATTATTCTGCCCTTCTGCTCGCCCTGTGCGGGAACGATACGATAATGAATATCATAGTCGCCGTATGTAAAATACTCGCTGTTTTCATAGGGTTTATAGTTTGTGTCTGCGGCGTTGGCAAAGCAAAACAGCGATGAAACAATCAAAACCGCCGCACATAATATGCAGAGTATTTTTTTCATAATTGTCCTCCGAAATCAGTTCTGAAAAATTGTATAAACTATCATAAGTATTGTTGCGACGATAGGGAAAACCGATAATATAAGGCATATTATCGGCATAAGTTTCTTTTTTCTGATTACCATATCAAGAATCGCAAACAATGCTCCGTAGGGCATAACAAAAAATATACACAGGAGTGCAGGAATAACAAGCATTCCGCCAATACCCGAAACAAGATATGTAAAAAGAATGCATAAAACGCTCAGCAAACTGAAAGGTATCTTTTGCAGGATATTTTTTAAACGCTCTTTCATTCAACCGCACCCTTTCATACGGGTATTTTTGACTGAAATATTCTTCTTCCATGAACGTCGATGTTTTTATTGGCAATGCGTGTTGTAAGAGACTTAAATGCACAGAGATATCAGTTAAGGTTGGGCGGTGGGCTTGCTCACGCCGTTTATGATATACGCAAAAATGTTGATATATATGGCTTTTCGTAGGGAACGCCGTCCCCGGCGTTCCGTTGAATTTGATTCATTTTCACGGACAGCCGCAAGGGCTGTCCCTACGAATGTTTTGATAAAATTCCAATTTGACGAGCTTTTTTACTCCCTCAGGCGCTATGCGCCAGCTCCCTCCTGAGGGAGCCCATACAGTTAGTTTGATTTTCGCCGTGAGCAGATTGCTTATTCGCCTCCCTCTTGAGGGAGGTGGCACGGCGTTAAGCCGTGACGGAGGGAGTTAAATTCCAATTTGTATCGGACGATGCCCACATCGTCCAAAATGGATTTTTACATTATTCGCCTGCGGCGAATCGGTTCGTCGGGGACGCCGAACCCTACGGATTTTTCGTGAATTTGTGCGTTTTCAGGCGGCAACCGTAGGGGACGGGTTGCCCGTCCCGCATAAACTGAGCCGTTGTTTTTATGTTTTCCCGGAACGCTGAGGACAGCGTTCCCTACTAAAAATTGTTATTTTTCAACATATTCGGCGTTTCAAACAATCAGCGGGAGCAAGCCCCCGCCCTACCCTGAGCTATTGCATTTTACATCTCTTAAAAATCGGTCATAGGCGGAGCCTATCCTTAATTTGCGAAGCAAACTTCATTTTTGCGACAGCAAAAACTTCATGTGCCGCAGGCACACTTCATTTCTTCATTTTTAAGGCGGTCGCCCCTACGATTTCGCCGAATAATTTTGCGCGGTTATGGGTGCAAATTGTCACATAATATATGTTGTTCTGAGAATAATCATAATCTTTCAGCCTGATATTTTTTCTCTTCGGCAAATCCATTATGCTCTGCCGGTTGAGCCGAAGCCGCCCTCTCCCCTCTCGGTCTCGTCAAGCGAATCCGCTTCAACGGGAGTGATGAGCGAAACGGGCATAATAACGAGCTGTGCAATGCGTTCGTCGGAATTAATAGTATAAGGCTCTTTGAGCTGATTTATGACTCCGACGCAGATTTCGCCTCTGTAGTCGCTGTCAATAACGCCGACGCCGTTGAGCAGACCGATGCCGTGCTTTATCGCAAGTCCGCTTCTCGCAAACACAAAAGCCGCAAGCTCTGCGCTCGGCAGTTCAATGGCGATACCCGTCGGGATAACCGCCTTTTCGCCGCCGCCGAGAGTTATCGGCCCGTCAATGCAGGCATAAAGATCCATGCCTGCGCTGCCGGGGGTTGCTCTGAACGGTATCTTTGCATTTTCCTTTAATTTTTTAATCTTAAATTCCATATTTTCAGTGCGTATAGCTCTCCTCTTTGTATTTATCCTCGGGGGTAACGGGCTTGTGCATGCAGGGAATCGGTTCAACGGGAGGAGTGAACGGAGCCGCCCAGCGAACCGCATTAATAATTATTCTCTGAACATATTCGTTATGGAAGGTCGGATTGCTTTCGTGACCGGGCTGGAAATAGAAAATCTTGCCGAGGCCTCTCTGCCAGCAGCAGCCCGAGCGGAAAACCTCGCCGCCCGAGAACCAACCGATGAAAACAAGCTCATCGGGAGCGGGAATATCAAAATTCTCGCCGTACATTTCTTCAACGGGCAGGCTGAAATGAGTAGGGATTCCCTGAGCGATGGGGTGAGCGGGGTTAACGCACCAGAGTCTCTCTCTGTCGCCGTCACGCCAGCGGAGATTGCAGGTCGTGCCCATAAGCTTTTTGAATATCTTTGAATGGTGACCCGAATGAAGAACAATAAGCCCCATGCCCGCAAGCACACGGCTATGTATCTTTTCAACTATCTTGTCAGGAACTTTTTCATGAGCCATATGACCCCACCAGATGAGAACATCCGTGGAATCAAGAACCTCGTCCGAAAGTCCGCATTTGCGCTGCGCAAGGGTTGCCGTGCGAACATGCA
Source organism: uncultured Clostridium sp. (assembly GCA_964468465.1). GTDB lineage: Bacteria > Bacillota > Clostridia > Oscillospirales > Acutalibacteraceae > CAG-177. The sequence goes on along the minus strand of CAYXVM010000193.1, from coordinate 312 downwards.
TATCCTCTTGGGTTGAAAGAAAATTCTTGATGCAACCGTGAATACCCGCAGGATATACGCCCGCAACCTCGTTGCTTGTTTTTTCGTGAACGCCTTCGTTCCAAACGGTAACATTTATCATAATTTTTCCTCCTTGGTTATCTGAGTTTCTTTAATATTTCCTGCGAAACCGCAACGATTTTTGCCGCCGCAGGCTTAACAATCAAATCCATTTCGCCCATAAATTCAACATAGTCTCCGCCGAAACGGTGCTTGAAACGGTAAAGGCCGAAAAGCGGGTTGCTTTCGTCGATAACACCCGCAACGCCTCTG
>CAYXVM010000192.1:0-3960 GCA_964468465.1 uncultured Clostridium sp. | reverse complement strand
AGGCGGCAATGGTTGCCCGTGTCAAGAGCTACAAGGCAGGCTTTGTTGTCAGCGATTCAAACCTCAAGCCCGATGCAACTCTTGCCGATGTTCTTGAGCTTTTTGACCTGACAGGTCACAGCACAATGGCGGTTACCGATGACGGAAGCGCCAACGGCAAGCTGCTCGGCGTTGTTACCAGCAGAGATTACAGAGTCAGCAGAATGGAGCTCGGCACTCCCGTTTCGGAGTTTATGACTCCGCTTGAAAAGCTTATCACCGCTCCCGAAACAACAACTCTCAAAGACGCAAACGATATAATTTGGGAGCATAAGCTTAATTCACTCCCGATAGTCAACAAAGACGGCAAGCTTCTCTATTTCGTTTTCCGCAAGGACTATTCTCAGCATAAAGAGAATCCTCAGGAGCTTCTTGACGCCAACAAGAGCTATGTTGTCGGCGCAGGTATTAACACTCTTGATTATGAAAAGCGTGTTCCCGCTCTTGTTGAGGCAGGCGCAGATGTTCTCTGCATCGATTCCTCCGAGGGATATACGGTCTGGCAGGAGCAGACTCTTGCTTTCATCCGTGAGAAATACGGCGATAAAGTTAAGGTCGGCGCAGGCAATGTTGTTGACCGTGACGGCTTCCTTTTCCTTGCAAAAGCGGGCGCAGATTTTGTTAAGGTCGGCATCGGCGGCGGTTCAATCTGCATAACGAGAGAGACAAAGGGTATCGGCAGAGGTCAGGCAACTGCGCTTATCGAGGTTGCCGCCGCAAGAGACGAGTATTACAAAGAAACGGGAATCTATGTTCCCATCTGCTCAGACGGCGGTATCGTTCACGATTACCACATGACCCTTGCTCTTGCAATGGGTGCGGATTTCCTCATGCTCGGCAGATATTTTGCCCGCTTTGACGAAAGCCCGACAAATAAGCTTATGATTAACGGAGCTTATGTTAAAGAATATTGGGGCGAAGGCTCAAACAGAGCGAGAAACTGGCAGAGATACGACCTTGGCGGCAAGGCAAAGCTCAGCTTTGAAGAGGGCGTTGATTCCTATGTTACTTACGCAGGTCCTCTCAGCGACAATGTTGCAAAGAGCCTTTACAAGGTTAAGTCCACAATGTGCAACTGCGGCGTTCTGACAATTCCCGACCTTCAGAAGAATGCAAAGCTGACCGTTGTTTCCTCAACCAGCATCGTTGAGGGCGGATATCACGATGTTACCCTCAAAACCGCCGCAAACTCCGGCAGATAATTAAATGAAATATCAGTCAGCCGTGTAAAGTCAAGAAACTTTACACGGCTGATTTCCTTTTTATAACCTTTTTTTATTAGAATTGTGATTTTCTTTGTATATCAACAAATATGCAGAATATTACAGTTCTGCAAGATTCAAAGAATAAAACCCAAAATGCAAATCAATTTGTAAAGCACAATAACTTTACAAACAAAAATGCAGGCTTGATAATTTGATTTATCAAACCTGCATTTTTTAATTATATTTTGCTTGGCTGATTTGCCAAAAACGCCTTTATTTCGGAAAGATGTTTTTCTGCTTCTTCTCTTCCGCAGTCATAAACGCGCTGAAGCACATCGGGGTCATGTTCCGTTTTGCCGATATCAAGCGGGGCAGGAGGGCGGATAACGATTAATTCGCCTTTCAGCTCTTTTTCTCTTATCAATCGTGTTGCGTTGTTATAATCGTTATGCCTGTTTGCAAGAACGGGAACAATTGCGGGATATTTGCGAAGCAAAAGCTTCATCAGGGGAGCGGCGGGTAGCTTTTTCTTGACAAAGCCGAGCGGCTGAGTGAGCACAACAATATTTCTGTCATAGCCGATGCTTTCGAAGTATTCAAGAGGGATTGAATCCGCAATTCCGCCGTCAAGCAGTTTTTGCCCCTCTATTTCAACGGCTCTTGAAACAAAAGGCATTGAAGCCGAAGCCCTGACATATTCAAGCATGGTGTGGTCTGCATTTGGGCAGTTTATATAAACCGCTTTTCCGGTTTCAACATCCGTGCAGACAACATAGAAATCCATTGGGTTGGCATTGTATGCTTCAACATCAAAGATATCAAGCTTTTCGGGCATTTCATGATAGCAGAAATCCGCTCCGTAAAGATCGCCCGTTTTTATCAGCGATCTGATGCTGCAATATCTCGGATCTGAAGCGTACTTTTTGTTATATCTGATAACTCTGCCGATCTGCCTTGATTTTATGTTGCAGCCGAAAGCCGCACCTGCAGAAACGCCGATTGCTCCGTCAAATTCAACGCCGTTTTCCATGAATACATCCAAAACGCCGGCGGTGAACATTCCTCTCATTGCTCCGCCCTCAAGAATTAAACCTTTTTTCATTTCTGCAAAAGCTCCTGCATTGTTACATCTTCTTTTTCATATAAGGATTCATATTTTTCCTGATAATAATTTTCAAGCTTGCTTTCCAGCGAACCGTCTGCGCCGATTGTAATAACCGTGCAACCTCTTTGCGTTCCGAGTTTGTAAATTCCGCTGTATGCAAGGTAATCAACGCTGTAGGTGTAGTTGAGCCTGATGCCTTTATATTCAAGCGAGAAATTGTTGAGATGGTCGTGACCGCAGAAAACGGAATCCGTGCTTCCGAGCTCCTGCATTGTCTCAAAGAAATTGTCATCGTGCAGGCTGCAATAAACAATATCGCCCGATTCGCCCGCCGTGCCGTAAATATGCTTAACATCGGGAGTGTCGGCAAATCCGTTTTCGGCATATTCCGTCCATGCGTCTCTGTATTCTCCGAACGGAATGTGGATAAACACAGATGACGGAACGGATTCTGAAAGAGCCGCATATTTCTCAGCCTTTGACGCATCTAAGCCTGCAATGGTTTCCGCATTTTTCTCATTTATCAGGTTAACCGTATCGGCATACCAATTGATCTGATTTTCGTGAAGACCGTCATATTTCCATTCAATGCCGAGAAAATCGCCGTCAATGTAGGAATGCGTGTCGAGCGTGAACAGCGAACGGGTGATTATTCCGTCGGAATTAACGATATTGAAAACCTGATTTCCGCTGCCGTCAACACCGTCGGCGCCCTCTCTGAGCAGGCAATGCGGATATGCTGAATAAAATTCGGTTATTTCCTCACGGTTAAAATAGCTGTAGGCTTCGGTGTCATGGTTGCCGAAGGAGGCAGTCCAATATACGCCGAGATTCTCCATAAGCTCCGCAAAGAGCTTTGCGCCCGATTTATTGTTGAATGTGCCTGCCTTGAACGGAACAGGGAAGGCGATATCGCCCGTAACGATAACGAAATCGGGCTTTTCGGCTGTTATCATTGCCGCAACTGCGTTGAGCGTCATTGCGTCCTTTTTTGCTGACATCCAGCCGCCGCCGAGATGCACGTCGCTCATCTGCATAACTTTCATTTCACCGTCAAAATATATGTTCCAATATCCGTCGGCAATGTTTTCAGCTTTTATCTGTTCGCATTCGGCATTCGGGAAGCTGTTGGCTTTTTTGACATTGGTTTTGATAACTGCGCCGTTAACGATTGCCGTTACTCCGCTTATAAGAACAATAATCACAAGAAGTGATAGTATAATCCGCTTAAAAATTTTTCCGCTTTTCTTTTCCTTGTTCTTCATCATAACCTCCTGTTTATATAAGACAGGGCGCAGCAACAGAAAGCTGCGCCCACGAGAGAATCTGCCGATTAAAGTGAAATAAGAGAAACTGCTTTAAGGAAAAGATACTTGAAGAAAGCGGTAACTCTGTCAAGAAATTCGTTTTCACTGCCGAAGGCTATGAAACGCTGCTCGGCAGCTTCGTCACCCTTATAAAGCTCCTTGTAAAAAATGACAGATGTGTTATAGGAAGTATCATTTTCGTTGATGTCAATGATTCTTGCTCCTCTGCAATCATTGCCGTAGGAATTAAAGGTTACGCCGGGAGTGTTAACAAGGTCAATTCCTTTATAGTTAACTCTGAAGG
>CAYXVM010000191.1:0-3973 GCA_964468465.1 uncultured Clostridium sp. | reverse complement strand
AAACCGGCAAGCCCGGCTACGGACTTTATGACCGTGCTCTCGGAGCGGCATATATCAACGGACTTTTTGAAGCCTGTGAAAAAGCATATAATAAATGATTTTGAAACGATTCGGAGGTATATAAAATGAATGAGATTTCAGAAAAAATAATGTCAATCGGCGTTGTTCCCGTTATAGAGCTCAACAATCCCGAAAGAGACGCCGTTAATCTTGCAAAGGCTCTCTGCGCAGGCGGAGTTCCCGTTGCGGAAGTTACTTTCAGAGCTGCCGGAGCGGAAAAGGCAATAAAGCTTATGAGCGAAAATGTTCCCGAAATGCTTGTCGGAGCGGGAACGGTTCTCAATGAGGAGCAGGTTGACCGTGCTCTTGCGGCGGGTGCAAAGTTCATCGTTACTCCCGGCCTTGATGTTGATATAGTTAAATACTGCCAAAAGAAAAATGTTCCCATCTATGCGGGATGCACCACTCCGACGGATTATCACACGGCATACAGACTCGGACTTGATGTCCTTAAATTCTTCCCCGCAGAGCAGTCAGGCGGAATTGCAAAGATTAAGTCAATGAGCGCTCCGTTCCCGATGTTCAAGGTAATGCCCACGGGCGGTATTTCTCTTAAAAATCTTAAGGATTACATTTCATGCCCCGTTATTGCTGCGTGCGGCGGCTCATATATGGTAACTGCCGACCTTATAGACAATCAGAAGTGGGATGAAATCACCGACCTTTGCAAAAAGTCGGTTGAAATCGTAAAGGAGGTCAGAGGAAATGGCTAAGGTTGTAACCTTCGGCGAAATAATGCTTCGCCTTGCTCCCAACGGATATTACCGTTTCTTCCAGGATGATCAGCTTCAGGCAACCTTCGGCGGCGGTGAAGCAAATGTTGCGGTTTCCCTTGCAAACTACGGCATGGATTCCGTTTATGTCACAAAGCTTCCCGCTCATGCAATCGGTCAGGCGGCGGTAAATTCGCTTCGCTATTTCGGCGTTGACACAAGCAAAATTGTTCGTGGCGGCGACAGAGTGGGAATTTATTTCCTTGAAAAAGGCGCTTCTCAGAGAGGCAGCGTCTGCATATATGACCGTGCCCATTCGGCAATTCAGGAGGCTCAGCCGTCGGACTTTGATTGGGATTCAATCTTTGAGGGCGCCGATTGGTTCCATTTCACGGGCATCACTCCGGCTCTCGGCAAGAATCTTGTTGAAATCTGCAAGCAGGCTTGCGTTGCCGCAAAGGCAAAGGGCGTCAAGATTTCCTGCGACCTCAATTACAGAGGTAAGCTCTGGACAAGAGCCGAGGCAAGGGAAGCAATGACCGAGCTTTGCAAATATGTTGATGTCTGCATATCCAACGAGGAGGACGCCAAGGATGTTTTCGGCATTGAGGCTGAGAATACCGACATTTACGGCGGGAAGCTCAACAAAGAGGGCTACAAATCGGTTGCAAAACAGCTTGCCGACAAATTCGGATTTGAAAAGGTTGCGATCACGCTCAGAACCTCAATTTCCGCCAGCGACAATGATTGGGCGGGTATGCTCTATGACGGCGAGAACTACTGCTTCTCAAAGGAATATCATCTGCATATCGTTGACAGAGTCGGCGGCGGCGACAGCTTCGGCGGCGGTTTGATTTACGCTCTGCTCAGCGGTAAGGACACTCAGTCGGCAATTGAATTTGCGGTTGCCGCATCAGCTCTCAAACACTCAATCGAGGGCGATTTCAACAGAATCGGCGTTGCCGAGGTTGAAAAGCTTGCAGGCGGAGACGGCTCCGGCAGAGTTCAGAGATAAAATGTGATTGCCGAACCAAACTAAGACAAAAAGAAACTAATATGACAGAAAATGGCTTGTATCGGAAGAATTTAACCGATATAAGCCATTGTTTTTTGATAATTTTTCCGTTATTTACGCATGCGCGTATACGCACGGGCAAACTTTTTTGTAAAATTTTGTCGAGGTGGTTATTTTGCAGATTAAACAGGCGATCGTTTTGCGAATGCAGGATATATGCAATGAGAAAAGCATTCGGTTCAATGAGCTTGCAAACCGCTCGGGCGTTACGCCCTCAACCGTTTACAGCATGATGGATTCACGCCGCAAGGATTTGTCGGTTTCAACGCTTAAAAAGCTATGCGACGGGCTTGAAATATCAATTCCCGATTTTTTCAACAGTGATATTTTCAAAAATCTTGAGCAGGAAATGAAATAATCGGAAGGAGCAAAAGCCATGAAGCGGTTTTCGGCGGCAATTCTTGCCTTTGCAATGCTTTTTGTTTTCGCATCTGAAGCGGTTTCAATGGAAATTGACGGCATTGACAACGGCGTTGACTGGGACAGCGCAACGGTCTACAATCTCATCAGCGGAAGCAGTAACTGCGGCGTTACGCAGGGCTTTGTGAAGGTTAAATTCGACAACAAAAACAGCGCAGTTTATCTTTGCTTTATGTTCATCGACCCCGCTCTGGAAAAAGACAATCTCAACGCGGGAATTTCGGTTCAGATAGAAGGCTCAGCCCCTTTTGTTCTGACGATGAGCAATTCACCGTCGGATTTTGACATTGACAGCTACAGCTGCAGCGGCGCAATGACAATCAACGAACATAACGGAGCAACCTGTGAAATGAGAATCGGCTTCAAAAGCGGCGTTCCTCAGAAGGTCTCGGGTAGCGTCAGGTTCATTGACGCTCAGGGTGCTCCGTCGAATTATTACAGCTTTACGCTTGTGAATGAAGAATATTCAGAGCCGACAAATCTGATAATCTCTCCAACTGCCGATAACAAAGACCCCGCTTACAATCCCAATCTGCTGACCGAACGGTCAACAACGGAAAAAAGTGAAAAAACCACGAAGCAGAAAACCACAAAGGCAACAACGACCGAGTTTTATATTCAGACCTCACCGCCCGTTATATACACCGGAAAAACAAAGGCTCAAACCACAAAACGCACAACAACCAAGACAGAGCCGCAAAGCACGGCGAAAAAAGCCGGAACAACAGCCGGAACAACAAAGAATAAACAGACAAGTCCCGTCGGCGCAACGGTATATTATTATGAAAAAGAGGTAATCATATCGCTTGTAACCGCCGAACAGCAGTCAACGCAAGCCGTTTCGGAAGTCACGGTAGTTTCGGAAACCGAAACCGAAAAAGCCGCAGGGATTTCGCTCTCAAACGGAACAAAATATAAAAAAGCCGCAGTTGCAATCGGATTTATTCTGTTTCTTGCAATCGCCGCTGCGGGAACACTCGGTGCAAAGAAATCCCGCCCGAACTCCGAAAGCTCCGGCGCATCCGACACGGAAACTGAAGATAATTCAAGTGGTGAAAGCAAAAACGGATAACTCATAAAATCAACAACCGCCGACGGCTCGGCGGTTGTTTTTTTCGCTGTTAATATATTGAAAAATAAAATAAAATTTTTTGAAAAAAAGTATTGACATAGTCGGTTATCTTTGTTATAATAGGCAACGTTCCGAGCGAACAAGATATGCGAGAGTGGCGGAATCGGCAGACGCGCACGTTTGAGGGGCGTGTGGTAATCCCGTACGGGTTCAAGTCCCGTCTCTCGCACCAGAGAGGATTCCTTCAACGGAGTCCTCTTTTTCCTAAGCGGACAAAAGCTTCGTGCTCCGCCTCGGCTTCCCGACCGTGTAAAATTTACGGGAATTTAATTTGCGGATATGGCGGAATTGGCAGACGCGTTAGATTCAGGTTCTAATGAATGCAAGTTCGTGCAGGTTCAAGTCCTGTTATCCGCACCAAACAGTACAAATCCGAACCTTATGCCTATTGGCGAAGGGTTCGGATTTGTTGTTTTTCTGAATGATTTCTGATTGCAAAAAACGAGGATAGCCTTGCGACTACCCTCGTTTGCGCTGGATTATTCAATTTGTTCAGCTTTCCATTTTTCAAAGATTGCTTTGCCTTCTTTGCTTTCACAGAAGCTGATTATGTCCGGAAGCAAGGTTCTCACC
>CAYXVM010000190.1:0-3974 GCA_964468465.1 uncultured Clostridium sp. | reverse complement strand
TGCGGAATTGATTGCATCAACGCTCTTTCCGAATGCTTCACGGGAAACGCCGTCTCTCGTTGCCTTTATCATTTCAATATCAGCGGAAAGAGCCGTGTCAATAAAATCGTCGCCGTCAAATCTGCTTGCGGCAACATCCATTCTCTGAACACTCGTCAGTTGACTTTTAACCATTTCCTGAAGATATTTCTGAAGCTCGGGATAACCTTTAAATCCGATATTTGCGGCAAAGCGGACAACCGTTGATTCGCTGACTCCGACGGCTTCGCCGAGACCTGCGGCAGTCATAAAAGACGCTTTTTCATAGTTATCCTTTATATAATCCGCTATTTTTTTGTTGCCTTTTGAAAGCGAACCGTAAACAGCGTCAATTTTTGCCTGAAAGTTTTCTGACATAATAAATCTCTCCAAAGCTCAGATATTTTGATTTTACACCAAAAGCAAATAAAATGCAAGAAATTTTTATTAATATGGTTGTTTACTGATTTAAATTTTTTATTGATTGACTACCATATGCCCATAGTGTATAATGATTAAAAATAATACGTTTTTCAGATTGGAGAATGGTTATGGCAGCAGGAACTACTCTTTTTTATACTTCGCCGTCAAAGGCTTGGACTCAAAGCCTGCCTATCGGCAACGGAACTCTTGGCGCAATGATATACGGAACGCCGAAAAAAGAATTATTATGCTTGAATCATGATGAGCTTTGGACGGGAGCGCCGAAGAATACAATTAAATCGGGAGCCCCCGAATCATTCAAAAAGGCAAGAGATCTTGCTCTTGAAGGCAAACTGAACGAAGCGCAGGAAGAAATCGAAAAGAATTTTCAAAGCGTCTGGAGCCAGGCTTATATGCCGCTCGGAAACCTTGATATTGATTTTTCAATTAAAGGCAGAATCAAAGACTACAAAAGAAGTCTTGATCTTGAAAATGCTGTTTCGACGGTTGAATTTTCCTGCTCCCGAATTAAATATAAACGGGAATATTTTGCGTCTTATCCTGCAAAGGTTATTGCCGCAAAACTCACAAGCGACGGCGGAAAAATGAGCTTTTCGGTCGGTCTGAACACAAAGCTCAGAGGCAACAGTTTTGCTGAAAACAACTGCGTTATTCTTGACGGCGAATGCCCCGGCGAAAATAATGTTAACAATGAGGTAGCAAAAAAGGCTTATTACGACGAACCTCAAAAAAGAGGTATCAGATTCAGAGCGGCGGTCAAGGCCACTACAGACGGCAGAACGGAATGCACGGAAAACCGTTTAAAAGTCTGTGACGCAACGGAAGCCGTGCTGTTTTTCACCTGCGAAACAAGCTTCAACGGTTGGAATAAGCATCCCTATCTTGAAGGAAAAGAGTATATCGTTCCTTGCATGGAGAGAATCGAATCCGTAAATGATTACGAAGCTGTTAAAAATGAGCATTTAAAAGATTATTCCGAGCTTTTCGGCAGAGTATCTCTTGATATCGGCGGCGGCAGAGACGATATTGCAACCGATAAAAGACTTGTTCTTTTCAAAAAGGATAAAAACGATAATTCATTAATTACATTAATGTATAACTACGGAAGATATCTTTCAATCTCCTCATCAAGACCCGGCTCTCAGCCGTCAACGCTTCAGGGAATCTGGAACGATAAAATTTCTCCACCCTGGAATTCAAATTATACAGTAAATATCAACACCGAAATGAACTATTGGCCTGTTCTTATGTGCCGTATGCCTGAGGTAAACCTTCCTCTTATTGAAATGATTAAAGAATTGAGCGTCAGCGGTGAAAAAACAGCCGCCGGGCAATACGGCGCAAAAGGCTGGGTTGCTCATCATAATGTTGATCTCTGGCGGCTTTCAACTCCCGTTTCAGGCAATGCTCAATGGGCATTCTGGCACGGTTCATCGGGCTGGTTTTGCAGACATCTTTTCGAGCATTATGAATACACAAACGATATTGATTTTCTCAGAGAAACAGCCTATCCTATTATGAAAAAGGGTGCTGAATTCTATCTTGACATAATGACGGAATATAAAGGAAAGCTTGTTCTTGCTCCCGGTACATCGCCCGAAAATTCTTTTGAATATCAGGGCAAAAACTGCAGCGTCGGGAAATACAGCACAATGTCAATGACTATCGCCCGTGAGCTTTTTGAAAACTGCATCAAATGCTGTGAAATTCTTAAAAAGGATTCGGATTTTGAGCAAAAGCTCAAAGAAACTCTCCCGAAAATGGCAGGATTCAAAATCGGAAGCGACGGTCAGCTTCTTGAATTTGACGACGATTATCCCGAAACCGAGCTTCATCACAGACATTGCTCACATCTTTACGGACTGCATCCGGGCGAAATAATTTCTCCCGACAAAACTCCCGAGCTTGCCGCCGCCTGCCGCAGAACGCTTGAACGCAGAGGAGACAACGGCACGGGCTGGAGCCTTGGCTGGAAAATCAACTTTTGGGCAAGGCTGTTTGACGGTGACCATGCATTAAAGCTGATTGAAATGCAGCTCAGACCCGTTAAAAGCATTTGCAGAACCCGTATGAGCGGAGGCGGAACATACGAAAATCTGTTTGATGCACATCCCCCGTTCCAGATTGACGGAAATTTCGGATTTGTCAGCGGAATAACCGAAATGCTTATGCAGAGTCATGAAGACAGAATTTATATTCTTCCTGCATTGCCTTCAAAATGGAAAGACGGAAAAATCAGCGGTCTGCTTGCAAAAGGCAGAGTAACCGTTGATATTGAATGGAAAGACGGAAAGACAATAAGCTTTGCTCTTGAAGGCAAAGGAAAACACACGGTTATTATCGGCAAAAAAGAAATACCCGTTGAACTTACGGGCGAAAGGGTTACATTCAATGTCTGAAAATGTTTTTGACCTCTATGATTTTGACAAAACGGTTTATCCGCACGATTCGGAAACGGTATTTCTGTTTTATTGCATTCTGCACAGACCGTATCTATTATTGATTACACCTTGGCTTGCGATTAATCTTTTGCTTTTCTTTCTCGGCTTCGGCGACAGCTTCAAGGGCAGATGCTTTTCGTTTCTGCGTTTTATTGACGGAGAAAAAATGGCAAAAAAGTTTTGGGAAAAAGAACAGAAAAATATTTATCCGTTATTTGAGCCTAAAGGCAGAGAAAGACCGGTTGTTGTTTGCTCCGCTTCTCCCGAATTCTTCCTGAAACCGATTTGTGATAAATATAAGGTTCATACGCTCATTGCAACAAGAATGAACCCGAAAACAGGAAGAATAATCGGATATAACTGCAAGGATAAGCAAAAGCCGCTCAGAATCAAAGAAGCTCTGCCCGATGCAAAGTTTATTAATGTATATTCTGACTCTTTGAAAAACGATATACATATTTTTGAACTCGGCGAAAGATGCTTTCATGCCCAAAAAGGCAAGCTTGAAGAAATGAGTCTTGAAGAAATTAAAAATAAACTGAAAAAATGATAACAAGCCGTAACGATGCATAAAAATCGTTGCGGCTCATTTTTTAGCAAATTCAGGTTATAATTTGAACGGGTGATTATTAAATGAAATACATTATTATATTAAGCATTATCGCATATCTTATCGGAAGCATCAATCCTGCATTGATTATTTCAAAAAAGCTTTACGGAACCGATTTAAGAACACAGGGCAGCGGAAATGCGGGAGCAACAAACGCTATGAGAGTCCACGGTAAAAAAGCGGGTGCGGCTGTGCTTGCATTCGACTTTTTAAAAGCATTTGCGGTTGTTATGATTGCAAAATGCTTCTTTACTTTTGGTAATGCGCCTTATGTAAGCATTCTTTTTGCGGGATTTTTCGTTCAGCTCGGTCATGTTTTTCCTGTTTTCTTCGGTTTTAAAGGCGGAAAGGGCGTTGCATGCGCCGCAGGAGCGGCAACAGCAGTGTTTCCGCTTACAGCACTAAGTCTTATTTCAATATTTGCAGTTATTGTTCGGATGTCAAAAAAAGCAGCCCGCGGA
>CAYXVM010000189.1:0-4035 GCA_964468465.1 uncultured Clostridium sp. | reverse complement strand
CTGTAAGCCGAGTTCTGTCATTTAAGGCAATCATCTGTCTACGCCCTGCGTTGCCGCAGAGCTTCAGCCACCCGTCGGAGTATCGTCGAGCAAACGCCGGAGCTTAAAGCTCCTCCTCCCGTCGGTGTTGCTTCGGATAGGGTTTGCAGGGCCGTGCGGTTCCCCGCACGCCGGTGAGCTCTTACCTCGCCTTTCCACCCTTACCTGCAAAAGCAGGCGGTATATCTCTGTTGCACTTTCCCTAAGGTCACCCTCGGCGGCCGTTAGCCGTTATCCCGCTCTGTGAAGCTCGGACTTTCCTCACGCAGCAAAAGCTGCCCGCAACTGCCCGGCTTTCTCAGCGCAAATACTCTATTGTATTTTAGACCACATCGGTGAAAAAGTCAAACAATTTAGTATAAAAGATTTGCAAATATTAAAATGTTTACATTTTCGGGGTTGTGTTAGCCGCCGTGATGGTGTAAAATTATTAATCATTATTATATGAGGTAACCGACATGGAAGATATTTATATATCAAAAAGACGCAGAAACTCCGAGGATTTTGAAACCTATGACCTTGACCTGCCCTCGCCCAACCCTCTGCCCCCCGAGCCCGAGGACGAGCCTCCGAAGAAGAAAAAAAGAAAAAAACACCGCCTTTTAAAAGCGGTGATATCGCTGATTCTTATTCTGATTCTGGCATTCGGCGGATTTGTTTTTCTTTTCGCCTCCGCATCGGGCTACACGAGAAACGACCTTGAAAAAAATGAATATATCTCTTCATCTCAGCTTAAAAGCAGTCCGCTTGTTGCGAACATTCTGCTGCTCGGCGTTGACGGAAGCGCAGGCTCGGCATCCCGCTCGGATTCAATGATTCTTGTTTCTCTTGATTATGCCCATAGAAAAATAAAGCTGACTTCATTTCTCAGAGACAGCTGGGTTGAGATTCCGTCAAAGGGCAAAAAAGCAAAGCTTAACGCCGCCTGCACCTACGGCGGACCTCAGCTTGTGGTTGACACAATCGAATACAATTTCGGCGTTGACATTGACCATTATGTTATGGTTGATTTTGAAATGTTCACGAACATTATAGACAAGCTCGGCGGCATCGATGTTGAGGTCACCGAAAAAGAAGCAAAATACATTAACCGAACAACCCGACACACAATAGACTACGGTGAAAGCGTTCATCTTAACGGCGCTCAGGCTCTCGTCTACTGCCGAATCCGAAAGCTTGACACGGACTATATGAGAACCTACCGCCAGCGAAAGGTTATTACCGCTCTTATCGGTCAGGCAAAAACTGCGGGAATCCCGAAGCTTTTTGAAGCGATGAAAGATGTTTTTCCGCTGATTCAGACCGACCTTTCCCCCGCCGAAATCACAGCCCTCGCTTTCAAAGGAGGAGTCAGCGTTCTTGCCTTTGACATTGAGCAAAACCGGGTTCCGATTGATGAGCATATGTATGCCGACACAATCAGCGGTCAATGGGTTGAGGTGCTTGACCTTGACGCCGCAAGCGAATATTTGCAGGAATATATTTATACGAATAATATTGTTGTTGAGGAATAAAAACGGCGGGAGCAAGCCCCCGCCCTACCTTGTACCTATTGCCTTTTTACCTCTTCACTCAAAAATCAGCTTTTGCGGAGCAATTACAATCGGTCATAGGCAGAGCCTATCCTTAATTTGCGAAGCAAACTTCATTTTTGCAACAGCAAAAACTTCATGTGCCACAGGCACCCTTCATTTCTTCATTCAGGCGGGAGAACCCAGTTCTCCCCTACGATGTTGCAGATGATTTCTGCGTGTTCTAACGGGCGACCACACAGGGTCGCCCCTACCGGAATGTGCCGCAGGCACGCTTCATTTCTTCATTTTTTCGGGACAGGCGACCCGAAAAACCCTCACCGCACAGCCGCATTGACATCGGCGCAGTAATCCTCTTTGTTAGTTGATAAAACGACGAGCGTTTTCGTCAGCGATACGCCGCCGACACATTTGATTTCATTCAGAAGCAGTTCAAGTCCCTTTGCTCTGTTCGTGCAGATTTTCAGCAGGAAATCAAAATCTCCCGTTATGTAATGGCACTCGATAATCTGCGGATGGCGCATGACAAAATCAACAAAACCGTCGTTAAACTTCGGATGCTCCATGCTCACGGAAATAAATGCGGTTATATCCATACCGAGCTTTTCGTTATCGAGAACAACCGTATACTGCTTGATAATTCCGCTCGCTTCGAGCTTTTTAATTCTTTCGATAACCGCCGAAACCGACATGTTGACCTTGCTCCCGATAACGGAGGCATTCTCTCTTGAATTTGCTTTCAGACATTCGATTATTTTTACATCAACCGCATCCATTTTCACACATCCTTTATAACTGCTTTTGTCAGTTAAATATTATTAGAAATTTTATTACAAGTCAAGCAAAACGCAAAAATATTTTTTGAAAAATCGCAATTTTTGCGAAATTAACACAAGAATTTTCGGATTTTCCGAATTTTCAACTCTGTGAAAGGAAAAATCAATCATGCAAGTCAGAATCAGACCCTTTGAGCCGACGGATAAAGAAATTTTTTTGGAGATGGTAAAGAAATTTTACGCTCCGCCCGCCGTGCTTCACACCGTTCCCGAAGAAACGCTGAATCTCAACTTTGAAGCCGTTTTCAAGCTTCCCGAGCTTGTCAAGGGCTATATTTTTGAAGCCGACGGCGCACCTGCCGGCTTTGCGCTCGTCTCAATGAAATACGAAACCGAAGTCGGAGGCTTCGCCGCATGGATTGAGGAGCTTTTTGTTGATTCCGCTTTCAGAGGTTGCGGCATCGGCGGCACATTCTTTGAATTCATTGAAAAAGAGCTTAAAGGAAAAGCCAAAAGGCTTCGCCTTGAGGTCGGAGAAGAAAATGCCGGAGCAATAAAGCTTTATCAAAGAACGGGATTTGAATTTCTCGACTACCGCCAAATGGTTATCGACAAAGAATTTTAATATTTTTCGTCATTCTCTTTAAATTCTTCGGAGTCTATGTCAATCACATCGTCAAGATAAATTTTTCTCTTGACAATTGTTATGCTTCGGTAAATCAAATCAATATCGGACACCATTCCCGTGACCGTTTCATAGCGTGACCCGTTATAAAAAGTCAATTTCACCATCATTCCTTTCCTGACCCGATTCATTCGGTCGGAAAGGATTTTTTCTTCGTCCTCAGAAAGCTCATGCCTCGGCTCGGAACGGCTCTCACGCTCTTTGATTATTCCGTAGAAACCCGTCAGCGCCGCAAAGGGCATGAACTGCCTTGCTCTGTCAGTATTTTTATTCACCGCCGTTGTGACCTCCCACCATTTTATTTCTGCTCCGTGCGGTTGCCTTTTCGGTGTAACTGATTCCTTTCAGAATCGAATTTTTGCCGTATCTTTTTTTGATATCAATAACGGTCTCCTGCAATTTGCGCTCCCGTTCCTCCGCCTCAACATCGGTAAAAAGCGTTATGCTCGCCATATAATCATCCTGTAAATCGTTCAGACCTATGCTGATTTTGCGAATCGGGAACGCCTTATTCACCTTTTCATTATAAAGAGCCTCAAAATGCGAAATTATCTTTTTATAAGAATTCGTGAAGCCGTCAAGCTTTCTTGTTCCTCCGCTCGATTTTATAATATCCTTCGAGTAGCCGATATGCAGGGAAATCGAATCCGTGACAAGGTGTCTGTCAACCAATTCAAGCACCTGCAAATCAACCATTTCCTTAATTATCGTCCAAGCGTCATTATAACCGTAATCCTCAAACAAAATCTGACTGTTTGAGAGAGAAGCGGATTTTGATTTGTATTCATGGATATCCTTTATCGTGCAAGGCTCTCTGCCGTTGGCATGGTCAATCAGGAACTCCGCATTGACTCCGAATTCCTTATACAGCATGCTCTCGGGGAATTCCGCAACGCCCTTCAAATCAAAAATCCCCATTTTTTCAAGTCGGGCGGCGATCCCTCTGCCGACATTCCAGACATCGGTTATCGGGCGATGAGTCCAAACGGTTTCTTTGAATTTT
>CAYXVM010000188.1:0-4047 GCA_964468465.1 uncultured Clostridium sp. | reverse complement strand
CCTTCGCCGACACGCTCAGCTTCATTCGGCAAACCAAGCTGTCTGGGCTTAGCTCCGACAGCAATTATACCAGCCTTTGCTTCATACTCGCCGCCTTCGGTCACGACAGTCTTTGTTGCGCCGTTATCCTTAACGGCGGTTACTGTCTCCATTTCAATCTCAGCGCCTTGAGAAATCACCTGGTCAACCAATCTGTCGGCAAATTCGTTACCGCTCATCTTGTTAAAGCCGGGATAATTCTCAATCTGAGGAGAAAAAGTAATCTGACCGCCGAAAGTTCCTTTTTCGAGAACAAGAACGCTTTTGTCAGCCCTGAGCGCATAGAGCGCCGCCGTTAATCCTGCGGGACCTGCGCCGATTATGATAATATCGTACATTAAATCAACCCTTAAACTGCGGCATCCTTCGATGCTTCAATGAATTTCTTGATTTCCGCAACACCTGCAAACTTCTCAAACTCTCCGCCCGAAACGGCAACAAGAGTCGGAGCCTGTCTGACATTGAGCTTAATTGCAAGGTCTTCGTTTTCATATGCAAGAATTTCGTTAACCGAAATACCCGCTTTATCAAGAAGTGAAAGAGCTACCTTGCAGTTGGGGCATGTGTTGGTCTTGAACAGATACAAGCCGTCAGCAAGAGGACATGCGCTTTCCTCGTGATGATGCTCACAAGTGCATTTGCCGTTGTGGTTATGACGACCGTGTTTTGAAATGTCGGAATGCTCAATATCATAAACCTTGCGGTCTTTATATTCCTGAGTTTTGCCGTCGTTCCAATTCTGAACGGGTCTGTAGTAGCCTGTTATGCGGCTGTAAACCTCTGCGTCGCTTCCGCAGCTGGGGCAGGTAAACTGCTCGCCTGCAAGATATCCGTGGTTCTTGCAGACCGAATAGGTCGGGGAAATCGTGTAGTAAGGCAGAGTGTAATTTTCCGCAATCTTTCTGACGAGATTTGCGGCAGCTTTCCAATCAGGAAGCTTTTCGCCGAGGAAGGCATGGAAAACCGTTCCCGATGTATAAAGGCCCTGAAGCTCATCCTGAATATCAAGAGCTTCAAAGACATCGCCCGTATAGCCGACGGGAAGATGAGAGCTGTTTGTGTAATAAGGAGTATCCTCCGATGCTGTGATGATGCCGGGATAACGGGCAACATCGTGCTTTGCAAGACGGTATGAGGTTGACTCTGCGGGAGTAGCCTCAAGGTTATAAAGATCGCCGTACTGCTCCTGATAATCGGAAAGGCGCTCTCTCATGTGGTTAAGAACATCCTTTGCAAACTCCTGAGTCTTGCGGTTGGTCATATCTGCTCTGAGCCAGTTTGCATTGAGACCAACTTCATTCATTCCGACAAGACCGATTGTTGAGAAATGGTTGTCGAATGTGCCGAGGTAACGCTTGGTGTAAGGATAAAGACCTTCGTTAAGAAGCTTTGTGATGATGGTGCGCTTAACTTTAAGCGAACGGGCTGCAATATCCATCATCTTGTCAAGGCGTCTGTAGAAATCCTCCTCATTTTCTGCAAGATATGCAATTCTGGGAAGGTTAATCGTTACAACGCCGACAGAGCCTGTGCTCTCACCGCTGCCAAAGAAACCGCCGGACTTCTTGCGAAGCTCACGAAGGTCAAGGCGCAGACGGCAGCACATTGAACGGATATCGCTCGGCTGCATATCGCTGTTAACATAGTTTGAGAAATAAGGAGTGCCGTATTTTGAGGTCATTTCAAAGAGAAGCTTGTTGTTCTCTGTCTCTGACCAGTCAAAGTCTTTGGTTATTGAATAGGTAGGAATGGGATACTGGAAGCCTCTGCCGTTGGCATCGCCCTCAATCATAATCTCGATAAACGCTTTGTTTATCATATCCATTTCTGCCTTGCAGTCTTTATATTTGAAATCCATCTCTTTGCCGCCGACAATGCAGTTCTGCTCTGCAAGGTCTGCGGGAACGGTCCAGTCAAGGGTGATGTTTGAGAACGGTGCCTGAGTACCCCAACGGCTGGGAGTGTTAACGCCGAAAACAAAGGATTCGATGCACTTCTTGACCTGCTCATAGTTGAGATTATCAACCTTTACAAAAGGAGCAAGATAGGTATCAAAGGATGAGAAAGCCTGAGCGCCTGCCCATTCATTCTGCATGATTCCGAGGAAGTTGACCATCTGGTTGCAAAGAGTTGCAAGATGACTTGCGGGAGCGGAGGTAATTTTGCCCGTAACTCCGCCGAGACCCTCCTGAATAAGCTGTTTAAGAGACCAGCCAGCGCAGTAGCCGGTGAGCATTGAGAGGTCATGAAGATGAATGTCACCGTTTCTGTGAGCGTTTGCAATTTCATCGTCATAGATTTCGGAAAGCCAATAGTTAGCGGTTATTGCGCCGGAGTTGCTGAGAATAAGGCCGCCGACGGAATAAGTTACCGTTGAATTCTCTTTAACACGCCAGTCTGTAACATTAACATAGCTGTTAACAAGCTCTTTATAGTCAAGGATTGTTGATTTCAGGTTGCGGAGCTTCTCACGCTGTCTGCGGTAAAGAATATATGCCTTTGCGATGTCAGCATAGCCCGACTGAATGAGGACATGCTCAACGCTGTCCTGAATATCCTCAACGGCAATAAGTGAATTCTCGATTTTAGGCTCAAAATCCGCAGTTACTTTAAGCGCAAGAAAATCAATTGTTGAGGGGTGATACTGCTTTTCCTGAGACTCAAATGCCTTTTTGATTGCTTCAGCAATTTTGTTGATGTCAAATTCGGCAATTTTTCCGTCTCTTTTAACAACCTGATACATGAACATTTTCCTTTCTTTCTTTATCTGTCATTAAAATATTATCAAATTATTCGCAACGGATAGAATATTATCAAATTATCGTTGCAATGTCAATGCTTTTCACAACATATTGTGTTAACATTGAAAAGTTTGTGAAACATGCACTATATATATGCTTATTTTTGGGCAATTTTTCAAACGCCGCGAATTTCGCATGAATCAACATATTTCAGCATGATTTTCTGCATTTCAAGCATTTCTTCCTTTGGTACGGCGGAAAGATCAAAGCCGATAAGCTCGCCCGAATCAACGAAAGCCTGTAAATAGTGGCGTTTTGCGCCTTTAATCATCTTTCCTATGCCGTCAATTTCAAAAACGCTGTGAAATTCTCTGACAACGGTTGTTCTGAATTCATAATCTACTTTATTTTCGAGAAGAAAGCTTATGCTTTCCTGAATCTTGGAAATATCATAGCCCCCGATGCCGACGGTTTCGGGATAGCCTGAGGGGGAATTCTTGACATCCATTGCAACATAATCAAGAAGCCCTCGTTCAACCAAATCCTTTAATCTGTCGGGAAAAGTTCCGTTAGTGTCGAGCTTAACGGCAAATCCGAGCTCCCTGACCTTTATAATGAATTCATCAATATCGGGCTGAAGCAGAGGTTCGCCGCCGGTAATTGCAACACCGTCAAGAATACCCTGCCTTTTTTTCAGATAAGATAGTATTTCATCAACAGAATATTCGCTTGTTTTTTCAGGGTCAATAACCAGCCTTGAATTATGGCAGAAGGGGCATCGGAGATTACAGCCTGCAGTGAATACAGTGCATGCCATTTTTCCCGGGAAATCAAGCAAAGTTAATTTTTGAAAGCCTTGAATATTCATAATCGATTTTTCTTCCTGTATCATTATTTTGAGTGTGTACGCATATCATAACACAACATATTGTGTTTTGCAATAGTTTTGACCACAATTTTTCAAAAAATTTTTTAATACTGTCGAAAAGAAAGACGGCGTGCCTTTTGCGGGCATACCGTCTTTCATAATTTTCAGATTATCTCTTAAATTCAGTTTGCTTTTTCTTCCTTTTTCTTGTGGAAAAGAATCTTGTCAACCGGGAAATAAAGGAAGAACTGAATTGCTCCGCAGATTGCGCCTGAAATTGCAACCGAGCCTTCGCCGAGACCCTTTGCCATAAGGAAGTTAACAAGGAAAGGCTGAAGCCATGCGGTAAAAGTGATAAGAGCAAGAGTGAAAACTATGTAAATAGGAAGAACAACCTTC
>CAYXVM010000187.1:0-4055 GCA_964468465.1 uncultured Clostridium sp. | reverse complement strand
AAAGCATTCATGTTTCGCAGGGCGATGTTCTTTCGATGAAAACTGCCCAAAAGGGAATGCGGTGCTACCTTGCGGTTGCGGGCAGCTTTGATATTCAGCCCGTCATGGGCAGCGTTTCAACCAATCTAAAATGCGGCGTTGGCGGCTTTGAGGGCAGAAAGCTCAAATCGGGCGACTGCATTCCGCTCAGAGGAACGGTGGATTTGCTTTGCTTCGGAACAAGAAAAATAAACCCCTGCAACGATTATAAAAACAGCGTTGAAGTCAGGGCGGTCGCAGGCCCTCAGGACGATTATTTTTCGGAATCGGAGCTTAAAAAATTCTTTTCATCTGAATATAAAGTTTCCTCAAAGTCCGACAGAATGGGCATACGCTTAGAGGGCGAAAAAATCAGTAGCCTGAACGGCGTCGATATTATTTCCGACGGTGTTGTGACGGGCTCGGTTCAGATTCCCTCGTCGGGCGAGCCGATAGTTATGATGGCGGACAGACAGACTACGGGCGGCTATGCCAAAATCGCAACGGTCATAACCCCCGATTTAAAGAATCTTGCTCAGCTTCAGCCGGGTAATACGGTGAAATTTATCCGTATTTCTCAAAAAGAAGCCGAGAAAATCAATATTAAAGAACAGAAATATTTCAGCAAGCTTGAATACAGACTTATGTTTGCAAAATAAGGTGATTTCTATGAATTATTCGGCAATGTCTCCTGCCGAGGTCAGGCAGTTGATAAGAGAAGAAAAAATAACGGGTCAGACCAGCGGAATGTGCGCAGGCTATGCGCAGGCAAACCTGCTGATTCTTCCCCGTGAATATGCCTATGACTTTTTGCTTTTTGCTCAGCGCAATCCCAAATCCTGCCCCGTTTTAGAGGTTGGCGATGTCGGTAGCAGAGCAACAAAATTCATGGCAGAGGGTGCGGATATCGCAACAGATATCCCGAAATACAGAGTTTACGAAAACGGCGTTCTGACAGGGGAATATACGAACATTGATAAGTTCTGGAGAGACGATTTTGTCTATTTCCTCATCGGTTGTTCATTCTCATTTGAGGCTGAATTGCTGGAGGGCGGCGTTCCCGTCAGACATATTGAAGAAAACAAAAATGTTCCGATGTTCCTGACGAATATTGAATGCGAAAGAGCGGGAATTTTCCACGGAAAAATGGTTGTCAGCATGAGACCGATTCCTCAGGATAAGGTTATCAAGGCTGTGACTGTCACGGCTTCAATGCCCCGTGTTCACGGCTCACCCATACATATCGGCGACCCTGCCGCAATCGGCATCAAGGATATTTCAAAGCCCGATTTCGGCGACAGCGTAACCGTCAACGAGGGAGAGGTTCCCGTTTTCTGGTGCTGCGGAGTTACTCCTCAATCGGCGGTTATGAGCGCAAAGCCGTCAATCGCCATTTCTCATGCACCCGGTCACATGTTTATTACCGATGTCAGGAATACGCTTTTAAAGGATTGATTTCATGTATAAAATAGATTTGAATTCAGATCTCGGCGAGGGCTTCGGCGCATATAAAGCCGGGCTTGACGATAAAATAATACCGCTGATTTCTTCGGCAAACATTGCCTGCGGCTTCCATGCGGGCGATCCGCTGATAATGAGCAAAACCGTTGAGCTTTGCGGGCAAAACGGCGTTTGCGCAGGAGCGCATCCGGGCTTTCCCGATCTTGTCGGCTTCGGCAGACGCAATCTCAATGCTTCTCCCGCTGAGGTCAAAGCGATGATGACCTATCAGATCGGCGCACTTGCCGCATTCTGCTCGTCGCAGGGAATAAAGCTTTCTCATGTTAAGCCTCACGGCGCACTTTATAACATGGCGGCAAAGGATTACAGCCTTGCAAAGGCAATTTGCGAAGCGGTTTGTGAATTTGATAAAGACCTTGTACTGCTTGCGCTTTCGGGCAGTCAGATGCAAAAGGCGGCTTCGGAGGTCGGAACGGCATTTGCCGCCGAGGTTTTTGCCGACAGAGCCTATGAGGATGACGGAACTCTTGTTGCCCGAGGTAAGCCCGGCGCAATGATAACCGATGAAAACGAGGCCGTTGCAAGAACGGTTGAGATGATTAAAGAAAAAAGAGTTAAAACCGTTAACGGCAACTATATTTCAATCGAGCCGCATTCCGTCTGCGTTCACGGCGACAGCGAAAAAGCGCTGCTTTTCGTTGAAAAAATCCGTGCAGGCTTTGCGGCGAACGGCATTGAAATTTGCCCGATAAAAGACATCATCGGCTGATTTATTCGGAGGATATTATGGAGATTAAGCACCGTTCACCGGAATATCACAGAAGCTTTGCATATATTGACCTTGAAGCGATAAAAAGCAATTTTGACGCCCTCAAAAGCCGAACGGCTCCCGGCACAAAGGCTCTTGCCGTTGTCAAAGCCGACGCTTACGGTCACGGAGCGGTTCGGGTTGCCAAAGCTCTTGAAAGCAGGGCGGATTATTTCGCCGTTGCAGTTATCGAGGAGGGCTTGGAGCTCAGAAATGCGGGCATTAAAAAGCCGATTATGATTTTGTCATTCACAAGCCCTTATCAGTTTGAACAGCTTATAAATAATGACCTTATTCCGTCGATTTATTGCTATGAGGACGCCGAAAAGCTCTCGCAAACCGCTCAAAAGCTCAGCAAAAAGGCAGTTATTCATGTTGCGGTTGATACCGGCATGAGCCGTATCGGCTTCAGGGATAACGAAGAAAGTGCAGACACGGTTAAAAAAATAACCGAACTGCCTTTCATTGAGGTTGAGGGCTTGTTCAGCCACTTTGCCTGCGCCGACGCAACCGACAAGGCAAGCGCTCTCAGCCAAAAGGACAGATTTGACAGCTTTATTGCTTTGCTTGAGAAGAGAAATGTTAATATTCCGATTAAGCATATCTGCAACAGCGCCGCAATAATTGATTTTGACACTCACTATGATATGGTCAGAATGGGCGTTTCGCTTTACGGCATGTATCCCTCGGACGAGGTTTTTAAGGACAGAATCACCTTAAAGCCCGCCATGGAGGTTGTCAGCCACGTTATCCATATCAAGGATGTTGAAGCGGGAACAAAGATAGGCTACGGTCACACCTACACAGCCCCCGAAAAGCGGACTATCGCAACGGTCTGCATCGGCTATGCAGACGGGTTTAACAGAGCGTTTTCAAACAAGGGATTTGTTCTGATTAAGGGCAAAAAAGCCCCGATAACGGGCAAGGTCTGCATGGATCAGATAATGGTTGATATAACCGATATCGACGGTGTTGAGATAGGCGACCATGCCGTTATTCTCGGCAAGAGCGGCGATGAGGAAATAACTGCAGAGCAGCTCGGCGAGATGTGCGGAAGCTTTAACTATGAGGTTGTCTGCACCTTTATGCCCCGTGTAATCAGACTTTATAACGACGGAAACTAATTAAAAAAACGGAGCAATAATACTTGCAATTTCTGCAAAAAAGGCTATAATATAATTACAATTGAAAAGGGGGAGCTTGTGTTACAGGCTGAGAAAAAGGTATAACCTTTGACCCATAACCTGATTTGGATAATGCCAACGTAGGGAAGACATAGGATAAAGTGTATTTTTAACGGGAGGCTGCCGGATCTGCAGCTTCCCGATTTTTTTATGGGAGAAAACTGATATGGTACTAATCAACGGAGTTGAACAGAACGCCGCAGGGCTGACTGTTGAGCACTATCTTGAAACGGCAAACTTTGATTCTGCGAGAATCGTTGTTGAGCGAAACGGTGAGATTGTTCCGAAAACACAATACGGTCAAACCGTTTTGAATGACGGAGACACGGTTGAGGTCATCAGCTTTGTGGGAGGCGGCTGATATGAGCAATGTTCCCTCAAAGGAAGAGATGCAAAGGGCTATGGAACAGCGTCACGGCAAGAAGCTGTGCGGGATTTTTGCAAAAAGCACGGTTGCCGTCTGCGGGCTCGGAGGGCTCGGCTCAAACATTGCAATTTCCCTTGCCCGTGCGGGAATCGGCAAGCTCATTCTTATTGATTTTGACCGAGTGGATATTTCAAACCTTAACCGTCAGCAATACAAA
>CAYXVM010000186.1:0-4104 GCA_964468465.1 uncultured Clostridium sp. | reverse complement strand
GCTTTAGTACCGCTAGGCGAGAAAAATAGCGAGAGCGTGCCTGAAAGGGTACATGGGGTGACTCCAGAAAAGGTTGCTTGATTATTGGCAACTTGCCACAAATCTATCAAACGCCTCCATGCCGGCTGTATCTCTCTTGAATACTCCTGCGTGTTCAAGAACCGTTGCAAACACCTTGCCGACCTCGGCTTTGAGAATATCCATAATATTTTCTGAATTAATATCGCTGTATTCGGTAATGAATTTTTCAGCCCAATCGGCGTGCTTTGCGGTTTCTTCGTTTGCTCTGAGGTCTTTGCCGCCGACTATCGCATCTGCGAGAGCTTCAAGCTCGGTTTTAAGTCTCGGAGGAAGAACGGCAAGACCCATAACTTCAATAAGCCCTATATTTTCTTTCTTAATGTGGTGAAGCTCCGCATGAGGATGATAAACGCCGAGCGGATGCTCCTCTGTGGTTATGTTGTTGCGAAGAACGAGGTCAAGCTCATAAGCGCCGCCTCTGCGCCTTGCGATGGGCGTTATCGTATTGTGCGGCGTGCCGTCTGTTTCCGCAAATATGAATGCGCTTTCATCGGAGTATGAACGCCAGGCGGTGAGAATTTTATCCGCAAGATCGGCGAGCCTTTCGGGGCTTTCGGACTGAAGCCTGATTGTTGACATCGGCCATTTGACAATGCCGGCTTTTATGTCACCGAAGCCGCTGAAGTTAATCTCTTTTTCAATCGGAGCTCTTTCCATTGCAAATTCATATCTGCCGCCCTGAAAATGCTCGTGGCTCAGAATTGAGCCGCCAACGATGGGCAGATCGGCATTTGAACCGATGAAATAATGGGGGAACAGACCGACAAATTCAAGAAGCTTTGAAAATGCGGATTTGTCAATTTTCATCGGAGTGTGCGTGCCGTTGAAAACGATGCAATGCTCGTTATAATAAACATAAGGAGAATACTGCATGAACCATTGTGAATTATTAATCGTAATCGGAATAATTCTGTGATTCTGCCTTGCTGGGAAATCAACTCTGCCTGCATAGCCCTCGCACTCTCTGCAAAGCTGGCATTTCGGATAGCCTGACTGCGGAGCGTTCTTGGCGGCGGCAATGGCTTTCGGATCTTTTTCGGGCTTTGAAAGATTGACGGTTATATCAATCGTTCCGTAATTGCTGTCATACTGCCATGTCATTATTTTTGCGATTCTGTCACGGCGTATATAATTTGTGTCGCCGCTCAGAGCGTAATAATAATCCGTTGCTTTTTCGGGCGACTCGGCATAGAGAGCGCTGAATTTATCAATAACCTGTGACGGGCGGGGAGTGAGCGCACCCATAATCGCCGTGTCAAACAAATCTCTGTATGTAATCGAATCCTTAATTAATCCGTTTTCTGCGGCGTAGTCGCAGATTTTATCCAAAAGCTCGTTAAGTTCGCCTTCTGCTTCGGGGCAGGAAAAATCGATCGAATCCTTTTTCAGCAGATATAAAATGCTGTTTGTGCAATAAACACGGTCGGTTTCCTCAATAAGTCCGTGAGCAACGGCGTTTGAAATCAATGCTTTGATATATGAATCTATCATGCTGAATCCCTGCTTTCAATTATTGTTCATCGTCAATAAGTCCGTAGTATCTGCCGAACCAATAGGGGAGAAGATAACAGCTCGGGCAGAGAGCAACGGAATCGTTGCCGCCCTCATAGTCATAAGGGTTCCTGTCATATTTGAACATCGGTTTTTCATCAAGATCAAGCGGAACAAGAAGCTGCTTGTTGCCGCCCCATTTTGCCTGTGCATCGTCAAAAACAAGATCCTTGCGCTTTGAATTATACATTCTTCTGTTAATAAAGTCAATCGGAATGTCTCTGAGTGCTTTAACGGCAATGTCAATGTCGCACGGCTCATCTGTGAATGCGCCGTAAATCAGATTCCACATGCTGCTGTGCTCGGGTCTCTCATAATCCCAATGATGCTTCATGCCCATCAGAAGAAGAGACCTTATCATTTCGTCCTTTTCAATTCTGAGAATTGTTGCGGTGCAGAGGAAGGCAAGATTATCGTCAATGTGAGTTATTCTTGCGTCGTCTTTTTTATGCTGAGCCGCATTGAGAATATAGTGTTCATCAATGGCGAGGTGCATGAACTCTTTGCGGTATTTTTCATCGCCCGTCATGTGATAAGCAACATCAAGGAAAGTCAGGATTTCAAGAGAATTAACGCATTTTTCCCAAAGCCACATGCTGTTGCCGTTAAGCTCAGACGGAGTCCAGCAGGCCCAGGTTGTCGGCAGACCGTCAATATCGCAGAGCCTGTAATTATGCTCAATCATGTGGTCAACAATGTCGGTAATTATTTCTCTGATGAACGCTTTTTCTTCCTCATCGGCGCAGAAATCATAATAGAGCGAGAAGCCGAAAAAGTGACCCGTCATTTCGTCGCTTGAGGTTTCGCCGAGCCATTCGCATTTGCCGTCGGGAGCTTTGTGCCATTCACACCAGTCAACATTTTCTTCCGTTCCGACTCCGTAGTTGGGGTCGCCCTCGAAGCGAACCGCTCTTGCCGTGAAGCCCTTTATTCCCGAAACTTTTGTCAGAAAAGCGCAGGCTTTCATTGAACGCCTTGCGGCTTCAAGAACCTTTTCGTCTTTGGTGACGGCGTAGCAGTAGCAAAGTGCGCCGAGATATGTATGAGTCCACAGACCGTCATTGTCGCTGGTTCTTGTGGCTCCGGTTGAAATGTCAAAATTCTCGATTCCGGTTTTGTCATTAATGAATCCTGGAGACCTGACATAGTATTTTTCCGCAAGGTCAAAGGAATAATCGGCTTTTTCTCTGAGCGTCATTTCTTTTTCTGAAATTTTTGTTACGCCGGAGTCGGTTGCAGTCCAGATATCGAAACCGACAGCGATTGCGTCGTTGACATTTTCTTCGCAGACCCAGCGGGTTGCGGGCAGATGCTTTACAGCACCGTTTTTGATTATTATAAGCCCTGCGTTTGAGCCGAGAATGATTCTGCCGTCATCGGAAAATCTGATGCTGTTGATTTTTTCTTCGGGCAGACAGCTTATTTCCTCATGGCCGAACCAGCCGCAGCGGTTGTCATAAATATAAAGTCCGTCGTCCGTTCCGAGCCAGAGAAAGCCGAGCTTACCGTCATATTTGACCGTGTTTATAACGGTTTCGGGCATGTCGGCGTGTTCGGGATAAACACATCTCCAATGCTTTCTCTTGCCTGCAAATATCGTCAGGCATCTGCCGTTGAAAGATACAAGCCTTTCATCGTTACAGGCAAGACCGCATGCAGGCAAATCGGTTTCAAAATGATAAACGAATTTACCGTTTTCAAGCTTATAAAGAGCGCTTGCGGTAATGAGAAAAACGGTGTTTTTGCCGTCAATGCCGACAATTTCTTCTTCAAATTTCTGAAATTCGGAGATTTCTCCGTCAACGATTGTGAAAAGAGTTTTGCCGGAAGCGAAATAAACCGTATCCTTTGAATCAACATAAATAACGCTGACTCTCCCGCAGGCAAAAACGCCGAAGCCGCCATCGGGATTTGTGAAGTTAAGGCCGCTTTCCGTGCCGATATAAACGGTTTTTTTGCTGTCAGCGGCAAGGCACAGAGCCTTGCTGTCAAGCAATCCGTTGGACGAATTGAAATATTCGCAAACTCTTTGCGGGAATTTATGGCTTGAATAATTGCTTTTTCTTTCCATTTTTATATTCTCCTTACTGAACGGTAATTGAAGTCTGTGCGTAATTACCCGAATTTTTCTCTTTTATTATTATTTTTCTTTCGCCAGATTCGCACGAGCTTCCGACTTTAAAAGTCCATGAGCAAACGCCCGAACTGTCGGCGGTTTTGCTTTCAAGTCCGCTGTATGAGGCAACTTTTTTATCCGATTCATAAAACTCAATGCTGTATTTCGCACCGGGAGTGCCCATTATTATAATTGTTGCGGAATCTCCTCTGCCGACGGGCGAGGTCTTGGTGATTACCGAAACGCCGCTGTTGATTTCTTCAACTTTAGTCGAAGCGGATGTCGTGGCGGCAGGCTTTGAAGTTGTTTTTGCGGGCTGATTATTGGCTTTTGTGTTGCTAACGGTTCGCGAAACC
>CAYXVM010000185.1:0-4124 GCA_964468465.1 uncultured Clostridium sp. | reverse complement strand
TTGGTAAGGATGAGGTCGCCAGTTCGAATCTGGCTAGCAGCTCCAGAAAAGTTCCGAAATCAACTGATTTCGGAGCTTTTTCTGTAAACGGTAAATAATCCGTGTGCTGTTCAATCAGCCACTTCCGTGAGATAATGGCAGCGAATCTCGTGAAATACCGCGCAATCGCATCCAATACGGAGGAGGGGCAGAATGACAGTACGCGAAATGAAGCACGCTGCGCTTGTGGAGCAGTGGACAGCAAATATCATAGATTGCCGACAGAGCGGATTAAGCGTGGCGGCCTGGTGCGAGGAGCATCAGGTCAACAAATCCACTTACTACAAATGGGAACGAAGGCTGCTGACGGAGGTGGGGCCCCGTGAGAAGCAGACGCATCCAGAACCGGGGGCCTCGGAGCTTCCCGTTCCATCCTTTGTGGAGCTGGCAGTTCCAAGCCAGACGCTCCCCGCAGTGGACGCACCTGGGGCGGCAGCTGGATTTATGCCGGATGCTGTGCTAAGGAAGGGATCAGTTACCATTGAGGTTTCGAATTCAGCTTCTCCCCAACTGCTGGGCTTCTTGAAGGGCATGATTGATCATGCTGATTGACTCACACAACTTCCGGCGGGTAATACTGGCTGCGGGAAAAACCGATTTGAGAAAAGGAATCGACGGCTTGGCTGCTCTGGTGAAGTCTCGGTTCGACCTGGATCCCTTTGAGCCGGATGTGTTGTTCCTGTTCTGCGGGACCAGTAAGCGAAAGATCAAGGGCCTGCTGTGGGAAGGTGACGGATTCCTGCTTTTGTACAAACGGGCTGAGAGCGGCTGCTTTCAATGGCCCAGAAACACAGATGAAGCCATGTCTCTTGATGCAAAGCAGCTGAGTGATCTGCTGCATGGGCTCAGTGTTGTAAGTACCATCCGGCCAGTCCAAGGGGTCCGGCCACTGTAGGGTTGTGAAAAACGTAGAATTTTCAAGCGAATATTGACACTTCCACAAGAGGGCCTTCCAGACGGAGAAGGCTCTCTTGCTGCACCTTCAGGCTCCTCTTGCACCCAGATTGGGAGAATTGTCTGTTCAACCTCCATATGCCCCAGCAGGCACACAAGGGTGCCTGACGTCTCAGACCGGGTGAAAAATGACGAACCAATGAACGCATTTGATTCGACAGGAACGGCATCTTCGTGTATAATAAGGACATCCCATTAGGAAAGGGCGTGCCCAGGATGAAGCGGTATACGGCCAGTGAATTGAATCAGCTCAGCAAAGATGACATGATCAATCTGGTCATGCAGCTTCAAAAGCAGAATGCTTTCTTCGAGGAGCGGCTTGCCGCATCCAATGCCGCCCGCTTCGGCAGAAAAACAGAGACGCTGGAAGCCTTGGGACAGCTGAGCCTGTTTAATGAGGTGGAAGCTGCTGCCGACGAAAAGGCAGCGGAACCGGTTCTGACCGGCAAGACCTCCGGAAAGAAGCAGAAGGGAAAACGGCAGCAGGATCTGAGTAAGCTGCCCCGTACCGTTGTGCCCCACGAGCTTTCTGATGCGGAGCTGAAGGAAGTCTTCGGCACAAACAAATGGACCAGGCTTGCTGATGAAGTGTACTGCAAGGTGGAATACCATCCCGCCTGGCAGGAGGTCCTGGAGCATCACGTTGCAGTCTACGCCGGAAAAAAGAAAGATTCCGATGAGCGGACGGTTGTCCGCGGGGAACACAGCGTGGAACTCATTGAAAAGAGCATTGCGACCCCCTCCCTGGTTGCGGCTGTGATGAACGCCAAATACGTCAACGCCATGCCCCTGTACCGTATTGAGCAGGAGTTCCAGCGGCAGGACTTGAATATTTCCCGGCAGAACATGGCCAACTGGGTCATCCTCAGCACGGACAGGTGCCTTGTGAAGATGTATGATCTGCTTCACAAGAAGCTGTGCAGAGAACGTGTCATCCAGGGAGATGAAACGACCGTCAAGGTGGTGAAGGATGGCCGCTCGGCTGGGTCTAACTCCTATATGCATGTGTTCAGGACTGGAGAGTTCCGGACAGGAACGCCGATCATCCTGTACAAATATGCGCCTAACCGGGGACATGATGTTGCGGCCGCATTCCTGGAGGGCTTTTCTGGGTATCTGGAGACGGATGCGTTCAGCGGATACAAGGCGTTGGAACGTGAGAATACAGCGATCACCTCTTGTTTTTGCTGGGCACATGCGAGAAGGGACTTTGCCACTGCGATCAAGGCCCTGAAGCCCGAAGAAAAGGGGCTGGCAAAAGGATCTGTCGCAGAGACCGCGCTGGAAAAGATCGCGGAGATCTACCGGCTTGAAAACGAATTGAAAACACTGACGCCGGAGGAGCGTCTCAGCCGCCGCCAAACGGACATTGCGCCATTGGTGGAGGACTATTTTGCGTGGGTAAAACAGGAGAGTACAAAACCGGTGCTGAGTGAGTATACAACGAAAGGACTGACCTACAGTCTGAACCAGGAGCGACAGTTGCGGATGTTCCTGACTGATGGGGAGATCCCGATTGACAACTCGGCTACCGAGCGAGCGATCCGTCCCTTTACAGTGGGCCGGGCCAACTGGCATCTGATCGATACACCGAAGGGAGCAGAAGCCAGTGCGGTCGTCTACAGCCTTGTTGAGACTGCCAAGGCAAACAATCTCAAGCCCTATGAATATCTGGAGCTGCTCCTGCAGGAGATCTCTGTGCATCTCTATAGCGGGAAGTATGATCCTGACGATGACACCTATCTGGAGGATTTGCTGCCCTGGGCTGAGGCTCTCCCAAAGAAATGCAGAAAGGCAAATTCATAATCCCTCTGGCCAGCACCTGCTCGGTGCTGGCCTTGCTGATACCTACACGGGTGGTTTACCGTTTACGTAAAAACTGAGTCATTTATTTGACCACACCAAATTGAAAGGGGAATTTCAATGAAAAAAACAAACATCTCTGCACTGCTTCTTATGCTGATATTCGTGCTTGGAATTGTGGCTGGCTGCGGCTCCAAGGAAGCTGCAACACCCGACGATATTTCCGTCTCTGCTGTGGATGAAAGTGCGTCCCCTGCGGAGACCCAGGCCGTCCCTGCCGATGAGGTATCTGCAGAAACGATCGTAGAAGCTTCTGCTGTGGAGGAATCTGCAGATCCCATTGAAGTCATGAAAACGGAGTACTTCTCCTATCCCTTGGAAGTGGATGACAACACCATTTCCCTGTGGCATTATATGCCGCCCTATGTGGACCTGGTGGCGGACAACTATGACTACTTCTGCGTACCTTATGCCGAAGAAGCCACAGGTGTTCACATTGAGTTCGTCCAGGTGGCTCAGACCACAGTGGTGGAGCAGTTTAATCTGATGGTAGCCTCTCACGATTGGGCTGATATCATTCCAGCCTATGAGTATTACACAGGAGGACTTACCAAGGCTTATGAGGAGGGCGTGATTCTTGATATCGGTGAGTATGCCGAAGAATATATGCCCAACTACATCGATGTACTCAACACCCTGGATCAGGCCATCCAGGCAGAAACCCTGACGGATGGCATGATGCTTTCATTCAGCACCATTGCGGATGGCACATATCCCAACAACGGCCTGGTGACCCGGGGTGACTGGATGGATGAGCTGGGACTGACCTTCTCCGGGAAAACCATCAAGCTGGAGGAACTCACAGATTTAATGCGGGCTCTGCATAATGCCTACAACACCCCGCATACCTATTATTTGACCAATGAAGGTAAAATCAACCTTCAAGCGGCTTTTGATACGGAAATCCCGGTTCTGGCGGATTCTTTCCTCCAGACCATCAACCCCGCCATCTATCGGGTGGGAGATGAGTGCAGATCTGGTTGGAATTCAGACGGCTACCGTGATTATCTGGAATGGCTGCTGATGCTGGTAGACGAAGGCGTTCTGGACCACAACTTCCCCTCTGACACTACAGATATGCTGGTACGGAACTTTGCAACCGCCACCGGTGATGTGGCAGTCTGGGGCTCCACGGCCGACAAAATTGATGAACTGGCAGCCTATGTAGACGAGGCAAACAAGGATTTTGCAGCCCGGCCTATTCCCGTTGTGGTTAAGGACCCTACCCAGCCTTATGTCTGGCAGGAGATGCCCTCTCTGGTGACCCC
>CAYXVM010000184.1:0-4129 GCA_964468465.1 uncultured Clostridium sp. | reverse complement strand
ATCGAAGATACCGGATCCTAAATCCGGCGCGTCTGCCAATTCCGCCACAGGTGCAATTGCTAACTGATATTATCACGAAAGCCGGGTTTTGTCAAGCCTGACCCTGCTTTATCAATACCCAACCTTAAAGCCTTCTTCGGCTTCGGCAACCTTGAGCATGATAGCGCATTCAATTCTTTTTCTGTGAAGCTCACAGCCGAATTCATAAATGCCGTTAACCTTGCCCGTGCTGTGATAAGCGTTTGCCGCACAGCCGCCGCTGCAATAGAGCTTTGCAAAGCAATCTTTGCATTCTTCATGGCTGTATACATTGCATTGCTCAAATTCCTTGAG
This sequence comes from uncultured Clostridium sp., assembly GCA_964468465.1. GTDB lineage: Bacteria > Bacillota > Clostridia > Oscillospirales > Acutalibacteraceae > CAG-177. The sequence continues at coordinate 3,796 of CAYXVM010000184.1, read as the reverse complement.
AATTTCTTTGTTGTTTACTCCGTCAAAAACATTGCCGAGCAAGAATTTTTCGTCTCCGACAAACTGATGGCAGGGGTATAGGTCACCGCTAGGAGTGACCGCCATATATTCCGTGCCGACTCCGCAGCCCGAAACACGCTTGACAATGCAAGGCCCGCTTTCAAGATTTATCATGTAATGATAAAATGTGAAGCCGTTTCCTTTTCTGTATCTCTTCAGCATTTCGGTTGCAAGAATTTCGTACTGTTCTTTCAGAATCGGCAGATCTTCGTCACGCAGGGCATAGCTTTCGCTCTTGTCGCAAACTACGGGTTCAATCGAAAGCTCCTTAAAACCGAGATCTGCCATGTGAAGAATATCCTTTGAAAAATCGGTATTATAATGAGTGTAAGTTCCACGCATATAATAATTCTGCTGATTTCTCGCTTGGGCAAAACGCTTGAATTTATCAATGATAAGGTCATATGAGCCTTTGCCGTTGCAGCTTGTGCGAAGCCTGTCGTGAGTTTCTTTTCTGCCGTCAAGTGAAAGAACGACGTTGCTCATTTCCTTGTTACAGAAATCAATAACTTCATCGTCAACAAGTATTCCGTTTGTTGTGAGGGTGAAGCGGAAGTTTTTGCCGCATTCCTTTTCACGCTCTCTGCCGTAGGCGACAAGCTTTTTGCAGACCTCCCAATTGAGCAGAGGTTCACCGCCGAAGAAGTCAACCTCAAGGTTGTGCCTGTCTCCACTGTTTTCAATCAGAAAATCAAGCGCACGCTTGCCAACCTCATAGCTCATTATTTCTCTTTTGCCGTCATATTCGCCTTTCCCCGCAAAGCAGTATTTGCAGGCAAGGTTACAGCCATGGGCAACATGCAGGCAGATAGCCTTAATAATGCCCTGACGGCGTTTGAAATCCTTGGCGGCTTCTTCAAAGCTGTCCTTTGAAAAAAGCCTACCCTGTTCAATCAGGGTTTCAATGTCCTCAAAGCATTCTTCAATGTCTTTTTCGTTAACATCGTCTCTGCCTGAATATTTATCGAGAATTACCGACTTTATTTTGTCCTTTGGCGTGTTTTCATACATGGTGATAATGTCATAAGCAATCTCATCAACCGAGTGAACACAGCCGCTGTTCTGGTCGATAATAATATTGTATCCGTTCATTTTATATGCGTGAATCATAATTATTTCTCCGTTTCGGCAACAAAAAAGGCGGGTGATTCCCGCCGATTTTTGCCGTTGATTTTCCGAATCAGACGCACAGAAAAAGTGCGCTTAAATCGAAATTTTATTTCTTAATCTGCTCGCACTTCTGGTTTGCAACAGAGCAAGAAGTTTTGCTTGCTGACTGGCAGGAAGTCTGGCACTCACCGCAGCCGCCTTTCTTTGCTGATTCGCAAAGGTTTCTTGAATTAAGAGTGTTGATTCTTTTCATGTTTCCGACACCTCTTTTCGTGGATTGTTTTATATATTTTACATCAATATGATGCTTTTGTCAATATTTGATGAGGCAGTAAATTTCCGTCCGAAATCAAATTGACATTTTTTTTGCTCAAATCCGAGATTCGGCAGAGAATTTCACCGCTTATTATTTCTCCCGGCGCAATGATCGGGATTCCCGGAGGATAGGCATAGATAAATTCGCCGCAGATTTTTCCGATACATTCGTTGAATGGAGTAGGTAATACGCTCTCCGTTTCCCATGTCTCAAATCTTTTTTCACAGACAATGCTGCGGTAATCATTTTTTTCGGGCTTATCGCAAAGCGAATCAATCCGTGAATTTATTTCATTTAAAGCCTTGCAGAGAAGATCGATACCCTCGTCCGTGTCGCAGACGGTCGTAATGAGGATAACATAATCCGAGGTGACTGCTTCAGGCTCGATTGAATAATCTCTGCGCAGCATTTCCGCAAGCTCGGCACCCGTTATTTCCTTTGAAGAACCTATAACTATTCTTGATCTGTCCTGCTCAAAACCGCCGTTTGTCTTTTCATTGCAACAGGTCAGATTACGGCATTTTTCAAGCGTGTCATACACTCTGTCAAGCCTTGCGGAAAATTCCTTGTAATTTTCCACGGAACTTTCCAAAAAAAATGCACATCTTGAAACGCTGTTCATCAGAACATAGCTCGGAGAGCTTGTTTCAAACATATCTATGTATTTTTTTATCATAGGTTCAAGCTTCGGATTATACACATTCAGCACCGCTGTCTGAGTCAAAGCGGGGAGGGTCTTATGGAGCGACTGAACGGTTATGTCCCCGCTCATTCTTTGAGGGAAGAGGGGAGAAAAGCCGAGATGTGCGCCGTGGGCGCTGTCAACCAAAAGCGGAATTTTGCTTTTAACTCTTGAAATGATTCCTTCATAAGTCGGGGAAGTAATTACAACAGCTTTAGCTTCGGGATTATCGGCAATTGCCGTGTCGATATCCTCCTGCGTAACTGCGCCGCAGCCGAAAGGCGTTTGAGTCGGATAAATATATTCAACTTTCAGGCGGCGCAGATAGCAGGCGTTATATACGCTTTTGTGACAGTTTCTTGCAATGATAATTTTGTCGCCGCAATCGCAGAGCGCAAAAATCGAGGCAAGAATTCCGCATGTTGAGCCGTTGACAAGCATAAAGCTTCTCTTGCTTTCATAAAGCTTTGAAAGCTCCGTCTCAATATCTTTAAGAATTCCCTCGGCATTGTGCAGATTGTCAAAGCCGTCAATTTCCGTTATGTCGATGTCGGAGCAGGGAATCGAAAATTCCCCGTTTCTTTTGTGACCCGGCATGTGAAACGGATATCTGTCAAGTTTTATCAGCTTTTCTTCAAGGCGCAAAATTATCTTCCTTTATCAGATGAGTGATTTATAAAGCTCGGTGATTTCTTCAACGCTCGTGTCTCTGGGGTTGCCGGGGCGGCAAGCATCGTCATATGCTGACTGTGCAAGGAACGGAATATCCTCGGGCTTAACGATTTCTTTAAGGTCAGCGGGGATTCCGACATCCTTTGAAAGCTGCTTAACAGCGTCAATTGCAGCCTTTCTTGCTTCTTCAATGCTCATTGCGTCTGTTCCCTCAACGCCCATTGCTTTGGCGATATCTCTGTATTTGTCGCCTGTTGCGGGAGCGTTGTATTCCATAACTGTCGGAAGAATGATAGCGTTTGCAACGCCGTGCGGTGTGTTATAAAGTGCACCGAGCGGGTGAGCCATTGAATGAACAATGCCGAGACCGACATTTGAGAAGCCCATGCCTGCAACATACTGACCGAGAGCCATGCCCTCTCTGCCCTCAGCAGTGTTGGCAACTGCGCCTCTGAGGTTCTTTGAAATGATTTCAATTGCCTTGAGGTGGAACATGTCGCTCAGTTCCCATGCGCCCTTTGTGATGTAGCCCTCAATTGCGTGAGTGAGAGCGTCCATGCCTGTTGCGGCGGTGAGAGAAGCGGGCATTGTTGACATCATGTCGGGGTCGACAACGGCAACAACGGGAATGTCATGAACATCAACGCAAACCATTTTTCTGTTCTTCTCGCTGTCGGTAATAACATAGTTGATTGTTACCTCAGCGGCTGTGCCTGCGGTTGTGGGAACGGCAATGATGGGAACGCTCTTGTTCTTTGTGGGAGCAACGCCCTCAAGAGAACGGACATCTGCAAATTCGGGATTTGCAATGATGATGCCGATGCCCTTTGCGGTGTCCATTGATGAACCGCCGCCGACAGCGATGATGCAGTCTGCGCCGCTTTCTTTGAAGGCTTTAACGCCGTTCTGAACATTCTCAATTGTCGGATTAGCCTGAATTTCACTGTAACCATCAT
>CAYXVM010000183.1:0-4145 GCA_964468465.1 uncultured Clostridium sp. | reverse complement strand
TGCCGAAAGGCGAAAAACATTCAGAAATAAAAATATTATAAGTGAGGTAATCAACAATGTTTAATCCCGATTTAAGTGGCGTTCTTAAAGACCATCTCAGCCGTTATTCCCTTGTTTCCGCTATTGCAAAAAGAGCAAGAGAAATTGCGGATTACGCCGAAGAAAACAGAATTGTTATGACCGAAAAGCCCGTCAGCCTTGCGCTTGATGAGATTCTTAAAGGCGAATATGTTATTGAAGAGCCCGAGGAAATCAGATACATCTGATTGACTCAAAAAAGATTTGAAAGTTGGGAGTGATGTTAAATGAAATATGCAAAGGTTGCCGTTGAAGCCGCCGCATTTTCGTTTGACAAGGCGTTTGACTATATCATTCCCGAAGACCTTGAAGCTTCAGCCCAAAAGGGTTGCCGTGTTACCGTTCCGTTCGGCAATGGCAGTAAAAAATGCCTCGGCATTATTTTTGATGTAACCGATTTTTCCGATAACAAACGGCTGAAAAAAATAGCCGCCGTGCTTGACGAAAGTCCTTTGCTGAATGATGAAATGCTTGACCTTGCCGAATGGATAAAGAACAGAACTTTCTGCACTCTCTATGAAGCGGCAAAAACCATGCTGCCGGCGGGAATTAATCATCACATGGTTGATTCTTTTGCCGTCAACGCTTCCGCTTCTGCCGAAAGCATTGAATCGCTTGACCCGGACGAGAGAAAAATCTACGATTATCTGCTGAAAAAATCCGTTTATGTCAGAACCGAGACCATATTCAAAAACATCGGCATGAAAGCCGATACAGCCGTTCTTGACAAGCTTGTGAAAAAAGGCTTGGTAGTCCGAAACCGTGATGCGGTTCGCAATCTCGGAGATTTGACAGTCAGAATGCTTCGCCCCTGCGATACTGAGGGTGAAATTAAGCTGACTAAAAAGCAAAAACAAATGCTTGATATTCTTAACGAGCTTGGAACTGCGAGCGTTAAAGAGCTTTGCTATTTCACGGGTCTGACTCCTGCAATTGCGAATGCACTTGTAAAAAACGGTGCGGCGGAATTTTATGAGCGTGAGATTTTTGATTTGCCCGAAATTTCTGAAATCAGCGGATTCAGAAAGCAGATTAATCTGACAAATGAACAAAATGAAGCGTTTGAAAAGCTCACAAAGCTTGCTTTTGCGGGCAAACCGTCTGTTGCCCTGCTCTACGGCGTAACGGGCAGCGGAAAGACCTCGGTTTATATGAGCGTAATCGATAAGGTGCTTGACAGCGGCAAATCGGTTATTGTCATGGTTCCCGAAATCGGGCTTACTCCACAGACAATATCGCTTTTTGCCGAGCGTTACGGCGAGAGCATCGCTGTTTTTCACAGTGCGCTCTCAGTCAGAGAAAGGCTCGAACAATGGAAAAGAGTTAAGAGAGGCAACGCAAAAATAGTTATCGGCACAAGAAGTGCGGTTTTTGCTCCGCTTGAAAATATCGGTCTTATCATCATTGACGAGGAGCAGGAGCATACCTATAAGTCAGAGCAGTCTCCGAGATATAATGCGATTGATGTTGCAAAATTCAGAGCGGTTCAGAATAACTGCCTGCTTTTGCTCGCTTCCGCAACGCCGAGCGTTGAAAGCTTTGCCGCCGCAAAAAGCGGGAGATATGAGCTTTGCACGCTCACCAAAAGATACGGCAATGCGGTTTTGCCCGAAGTTGTAACCATTGACATGAGAACCGCCGAAAAGGCGGACGGCAGCCGTGAAATCAGCAAAACGCTTTTTGAATGCCTGAAAGATAATCTTGAAAACGGCAGGCAGTCTATCCTGCTGATTAACCGCCGTGGATATCACACCTTTGCGGCGTGCAATTCCTGCGGAACGGTCATAACCTGCCCTCACTGCAGTATTTCAATGACTTATCATTCGGCAAATAACAGGCTGATGTGCCATTACTGCGGCAATTCTCTCCCGTTTTCGAGCGTCTGCCCCGAGTGCGGAGAAAACGCCGTCAGATATTCTGGATTCGGAACTCAGAAAATTGAGGACGAGCTTAAATTACTGCTTCCGACAGCGAGAGTTGTTCGCATGGACACGGATTCAACCGCAGGCAAAAATTCGCATGAAAAACTGTTGGATAGTTTTGCTCACGGTGAATATGATATAATGATCGGCACTCAGATGGTTGCAAAGGGTCTTAATTTCCCCAATGTAACGCTTGTCGGCGTTGTATCGGTTGACCAACAGCTTTATAATGATGATTTCAGAAGCCTTGAAAAAACATTTTCTCTGCTTACTCAGGTTGTCGGTCGTTCAGGCAGGGGAGAGCTGAAAGGAAAGGCGGTAATACAGACTCTCACCCCCGAAAATGATATAATTCGATTAGCCGCAAGGCAGGATTATGAGGAGTTTTTTGATACGGAGATCCGTCTGAGAAAAGCCATGATTTATCCTCCTTACTGCGATTTGTGCATTGTGGGTTTTGTCGGTGAAAATGAAACCGTCGTCAAAGCGGCGGCAAGAGAAACGCTTGATTTGCTTAAAAAGCTTTCAAGCGGAGAATTTAAAGGTGAAAAAATTATTGCGCTCGGCCCGATGCCTGCCCGAGTTGCAAAGATTAACGAAAAATTCAGGTATCGAATAATAATAAAATGTAAAAATTCAAATCGATTCAGGCAGATGGTATCACAGATACTTGTTTCTATGAATACCGATTCAAGATTCTCAAAGGTTACGGTTTATGCGGATATGAATCCCGACACGGCCGTTTGATGAGTTTAACAAAATCGCAAAACAATTTTAATTTTTCTGTTTAAATATAAATTTATAATACATTATATATTCCTATTGAAAGGATTGGCATTTATGGCAATCAGAAACATTGTTAAGGTCGGAGATCCGATTCTTGCAAAGAAATCAAGACAGGTTGAAAAATTTGATGAACGCCTTTGGCAGCTTCTCGACGATATGAGAGAGACGATGAAACAGGCAAACGGAGTCGGGCTTGCCGCCGTTCAGGTGGGCATTTTAAGGCGTGTCGTAGTTATTGACTGCGGCGACGGATATATTGAACTTATCAATCCCGAAATAACCTCAAAAGAAGGCTCTCAGTTTGAGGAGGAGGGCTGTCTTTCTCTGCCCGGTCAGAGCGGCGTTACCTGCCGACCTGCCGTCGTCAGAGTTAAAGCGCAGGACAGAAACGGAAAATGGTGCGTTTATAAAGGCGAGGATCTGAAAGCCCGCTGCTTCTGCCACGAGATAGACCATCTTGACGGAATTCTGTTCACGGAGCGTGTTGTCCGAAAGGAGAACGGTTAATGAAAATAGTTTTTATGGGAACGCCCGAGTTTGCCGTTCCGTGCCTTCAAAGGCTTATAGACTGCGGGCATGAAGTCAGCGGCGTTTTCACTCAGCCCGATAAACCTAAGGGGCGTCACGGAGTGTTAACTCCGCCTCCCGTTAAGGAGCTTGCGCTGAAGCATGGAATAAAAGTTTATCAGCCAACTAAAATGCGTGACGGAACAGCTCTCGAGATGCTGAATGAAGCTTCGCCCGACCTTGTAATAGTTGTTGCTTACGGCAAGATTCTGCCGAAAGATATTCTTGAATTCCCTAAATACGGCTGTATCAACATTCATGCTTCATTGCTTCCGAAGCTCAGAGGTGCCGCTCCGATTCAATGGTCGGTTATCAACGGCTTTGAAAAAACGGGCGTAACCTCAATGCAAATGGATGAGGGGCTTGACACGGGAGATATGCTCCTGAGCGAAGAAATTGAAATCGGAGAAAACGAAACCGCAGGCGAACTTCATGACAGGCTTTCGCTTCTCGGCGCAGATGTGCTTGAAAAAACAATAACAACGCTTGAAAACGCTGAACTGAAGCCGATTAAGCAGAATGATGCCGAATTCACCTATGCGCCCATGCTCTCAAAGGAGCTTTCACCGATAAATTGGAATCTCACCGCCCGTGAGGTGCATAATAAAATAAGAGGTCTTTCGCCGTGGCCGGGCGCAAGTGCGGTTCTGAACGGAAAAACGGTTAAAATAAAAAGCAGTCTGCTTGCACCGGAGACAGGCTCAAAACCAGGCGAAGTGGTTTTATCGGATAAACGCCTTGTTGTCTGTTGCGGAGATTTAAAATGTATCGAGATTGTGATTATTCAGGCAG
>CAYXVM010000182.1:0-4145 GCA_964468465.1 uncultured Clostridium sp. | reverse complement strand
TCGGAAATCGACATTTCGTTGTCATTCAGAATAACAATCAGCCTTGTTTTGGCAGACCCCGCATTGTTCATGGCTTCATAAACCATGCCGTTGCCGAAAGCTCCGTCACCGATAACGGCAACCGCAAAGTTTTTTGAGCCTTTAACGGCGTTTGCCGCCGCAATGCCCGCCGCCTGAGAAATCGAAACTCCCGCATGACCCTCATAAAAGCTGTCATGCTCGCTCTCATCGGGGCGAACGAAGCCCGAAATTCCGTTTTCGGTTCTGAGAGTTGAGAATTCGGAATACCTGCCCGTCAGAAGCTTATGAGTGTACGCCTGATGGCCGACATCCCAGACTATTTTATCCTCGGGAGAATTGAAACACTTATGCAATGCCACGGTCAGTTCGACCGTTCCGAGATTTGAAGCAAGATGACCGCCCGTCTTTGAAACGGTGTCAACAAGAGTTCTTCTTATTTCGGCGCACAGCATTTCAAGCTGTTTTTCGCTAAGAAGCTTAACATCCGACGGGTGCTTTATATTATTCAAATATCCGGTTTTAACTTCAACATTAGGATTCATATAACTTATTTTTTCCTGTTTAAGAGCTTGTCCGCAAGCTCGGAAAGGAACTCTCCTTCACAGCCGAAAATATCAAGAGCGGCTTTTGCACGCTCAGTAAGTTCACGGGCATACCGAGCCGATTTTTCAAGGCCGAGAAGCGAAACATAGGTTGATTTTTCATTTTCGCTGTCGCTGCCAATCGGCTTACCGAGGGTAGCTTCATCGCTCGTTACATCAAGAATATCGTCAACAATCTGAAATGCAAGCCCGATATTTTCGCAATATTTTTTCGCCGCTTCGATTTTTTCCTCATCAGCCCCTGCGGCAATACAGCCGAGCAGAGCCGATACTCTGATCATTTCGCCTGTTTTGAGCCTGTCGGTTGCTTTTATTTCGTCAACCGAAACGGATTTTGCTTCATTCGCAAGATCCATAACCTGACCCGCAATCATTCCCGAACAGCCCGCCGCCTTTGCAAGCTCAAGAGCCGCCGCACAGCGTTTTTGAGCGTCAAGGTCGGGAGCCGAAAGGGCTGTTTCAAACGCAAATGTCAACAAGGAATCACCCGCAAGCAGGGCGTTGGCTTCGCCGAAAGCCTTGTGGCTCGACGGCTTGCCCCTGCGCATATCGTCGTTATCCATGCAGGGCAAATCATCGTGAATAAGCGAATAGGTGTGAATCATTTCAGCCGCAAGCGCAAGCGGAACGGCTTTCATATAATCGCCGCCGCACACACGGCAGAATTCAAGGGTCAGCATGGGTCTTATACGCTTTCCACCGTTATTGAGGGAATAAGCCATGGCTTCAAGCATAACCTTTAAGCCTTCGGATTCTCTGCCCTCAAAAGAAGCGGAAGAAACATAATTTTTTGCCGCTTCATTTATAAACCGAACATAATCCGAAAATCTTTTTTCAAAATCAATCATTGCTTTTTGCCTTTCCCGAAGAAAGCTCGGTAATCTTCAACTGTGCCTTATCAAGGCTTTTTGAGCATTTAGCGGCAAGTGCCGTGCCTTCTTCATAAAGCTTCATCATTTCTTCAAGTGTCAAATTTCCGTTTTCAAGCTTGTCCGCAATTTCTTCAAGCCTTGAAACGGATTTTTCATAATCCATTTTTTCCATATTCAGCAACCTCTGACTTCCGTTACTTCGCACTCAAGGTCTCCGCCCGAGAGCCTGACATTTATGCTGTCGCCCTTTTTGACGGAGCCGATATCCAATATTATTTTTCCGTTTTTGCTTGCAACGCTGAAACCTCTTGCAAGGATTTTCAGCGGGCTCATTGCGTCAAGCTTTGCGCAGACGGAAGCAAGCCTTTTTGATTCCTCAGCCGTTCTTTTGGCAACTGCTGAATCCATCGCCATAACCGCCCTGTCGCATCTGACGCAAAGAGAATCTATATAATTTGAGGGACTTAATTTCTGAAGCACGGCTTTATTTATTTCAAGCCTTGAACGCTCAAAACCGATTCTTTCAGACGTAGAAGAATCAATTCTTCTTTGAAGGGCTTCGAGAGATTCACGGAGCCTTTCGCAGTCGGGAACGGCAAGCTCCGCCGCCGCAGAGGGCGTCGGCGCTCTGAGATCCGCCGCAAAATCGCAGATTGTGAAATCGGTTTCATGTCCGACGGCTGAAATAACGGGTATTTCGCTTGCGGCAACCGCTCTTGCAACGATTTCTTCATTGAAAGCCCAAAGCTCCTCAACCGAGCCGCCGCCTCGGCCGACTATCAGCACATCAGCCGCCTTTTCGGCGTTAAAAAGCTCAATCGCCGACTTAATCTGCGGCGCAGCATTCTCACCCTGAACTGCAACGGGGCAGAGCACAAGCTCCGTCATGGGGAAGCGGCGGGAAATGACATTGATAATGTCTCTGATTGCCGCACCCGTCGGAGAAGTGACTACTCCGACCCGTTTCGGGAAAGCGGGAATCGGCTTTTTCTTTTCGGGGGCAAACAGCCCTTCTTTTGCAAGCTTATTTTTAAGCTGTTCAAACGCAAGGCTCAATGCGCCCGTTCCCTCGGGCATCATATCGTCAATATAAAGCTGATACTGACCGTCTCTTTCAAACACGGATACTCTGCCCTTGACGATAACGCTCATTGAATTTTCGGGCATGAATCTGAGCCTTGAATTTGCTGATTTGAACATTACCGCTTTGATAGACGAAATTTCGTCCTTGATTGTCATGTAATAATGACCAGTGCGGTAATGATTGGTGAAATTTGATATTTCTCCCTGAACAAAAACAGTTTGCAGGTTAATATCCTGCTCAATTATTGATTTAACATATCTGTTGAGCTGGCTGACGCTCAGAACAACTCCGTTACTCACCGTCCGCCGCTCCTTTCAGCGACGCAAGAACGGCAACGCCCGCCGCATTGTCGCAGGAAAAATCGGGCTGTGCAAAGCTTGCGTCAAACTTTCCGAGAATGCGTTCTCTTATCAATGAATTTGACATAACGCCACCCGCATAAACAAGCGGAAGCTTTCCGAATTCATTCAGAGCCGCCTCTGTCATTTTTTCAACCGTTTTGCCGATAAAATCAAGACAATAACGGGCAATATTCTCATGCTTTTCGCCTTGGTCAAGCATTTTTCTGCATTGATTTTCAAGCCCCGAAAGGCTGCAGTCAAAGCCGTGAACGCTGACCTTTGGATTATATATTTCGGAGCTGTTCAGAGCAAGGGCTTCAAGCTCTTTTCCGCACGGAAAAGAAAGACCCATCATAACTCCCGCTCTGTCAACAGCCTGACCGCAGTTCAAGTCAAGCGTTTTGCCGATGATTTTAACATTAAAACCTCTTTCGGAATCAGGAGAAACAAGAAGCATTTCGCTCGTTCCGCCCGAGACATGAAAGGCAATGAATTTTTCATTCATAAGGTTCATTCTTACGCTTGAATACAAAGCCGCAGCAATATGACCCGCCTGATGAGAAAAGCCATAGACAGTCTTTCGCATTGCCGAACCGATGCACTTTGCGGCATTGACTCCGACAAGAAAGCACGGCATATATGAACCCTCTGCGTCTCTCGGTTTTTCGGAAACTCCTATGGCGTCAATTTCGCCGCCGTATTCATTAAACAGTTCCTCAATAAGAGGATAAAGCCTTGCCGTGTGATGAAAGACCGCATCGCTCTGACGCAAGCCTTTTTCGCCGGGCTTTACGGGCAGAAGCCTTTTTTTCTGAATCAGCAATCCGCTTTCGCTGTCATAAACGCAGACAGAGGTTGTGTAATTGCTTGTATCTATTCCGAGAGTCCGCATTATTTCGCTTCTTTCGACAATGAACCGAGAATACCGTTGACAAACGAGGAATCCTCTTTTGCGGCGTATTTTTTGCAAAGCTCAACCGCTTCATTAATTGAAACTCCGACGGGAATATCGTCAAAATAAAGTATTTCGCAAACCGCAAGCCTGAGAACCGCAAGGGCAACCTTGGAAAGGCGGTTAATCTTCCAGCCGACCGAGAATTTCTCGATATTGCCGTCAATTTCTCCGATATTTTCCCATGTTTTCGTCAGAAGCGTTTTAACAAAATCGCTGCCCGTGATAACCTCGTTTTCAATCGCAAAATCATAAAGCTGCTCCATATCGGTG
>CAYXVM010000181.1:0-4149 GCA_964468465.1 uncultured Clostridium sp. | reverse complement strand
CCTCTTTGGAGAAGAAAAGCGACATCATTTTATCGCAGTCGTCTCTGTTGGACGGAGGGCCGAAAAGCAGATTCATCGGCTCACGCTTTCTGATTCTGACAATTGCCGCCGTCGTGTCGTCGCCCGGCTTGCCGCCGTAAAGGCGGTTGCATTCGTCAACCAGAACCGTGGCAAGGGTTTTGGCCGTGAAGCCGACATCATAGAATGTTTCCATGTATTCAATGATGTCCTCACGCTTCCAGCCGAAATTATATGCCATGCCGATTCCCGCGTGGGGGCAGCCGTCGCTCATGGCGATAAAAACATCGTTTTCTTCGAGCTTTATATATGAACTGAATATCTTTTTGCCGCCGATATTCAGCTCTGTTTTGGGATAATCGAAATTTTTGCCGTCTCTGAGCAAAATCACAAGCGGATTGTCAAACTGAAAAATTCGGGCGTATTCGTTATCGACTATCTGAAGAATCGTGAATGTTGAATAAGCAACTCCCCTGACAGAGCAGACGGGAAGCGTTGCCGCAATCGTGTCAACACAGTCCTCAACGGAAAGCCCGCTTGAAATCATGGTTGAAATGATTTTTGAGGTCAGGGTTGAAAGAATGCTCGCCTTAACGCCGCTGCCGAGGCCGTCGGCAAGAACAACAACCGTTGAGCTGTCGTCCGCTTCAATAACATCGACATGGTCGCCGCAAAGCTCCTCGCCGACATGGTTTATGCTTCTGTATCCAATATCTGCACAAAGATTATTCATCGGAAATCGACTCCTTGAGCTTTGTCAGCGCAATTTTGGTTTCCGCTGCGGTTTCGCCGAGAAGCGAAGCTATCTCCTGAACGATTCTCATTTGCTTCTCAACAACTTTATCGGCAATTTCAACCGTACTTTGGCTGATTCTTTCTTTCTTTTCACGCTGAACTTCTTCAGCGGTCACATCACGCATGATGCAGATTATTAGGTGATCCTTGTCGTAAACAACGGTCTGTTCAACATATTTTTCGTATTCCGCAAGATACGTTCTTCTGCCGTAAACGGTCTGATGCTCCGTCTTGACCTGAAGGAATACCGCAGGGTCAAGAATGCGGACTATCGGCTCGCCCATAACATCGGAAGGCATGCGGATATTCATTATGCGGCATGCTGCGGCGTTAATCTGCTGAACCTCAAGAGCCTCGTTGAGAACGATAATTCCGTTGGGAGTGTTGTTGATGATGTTATCGGAAAAGCTCTCTGCTCTGTCTTTAAGGAAAGGCAGACACATTGAAATTTCAGCCTTTCCTGCGATAATAGCCTCAGCTTTTTCACGGCAGGTATTATATCCGCACGAACCGCAGTTAAGCTCGTCCTCTTTTTTCGTTTTGCCCATTTTGGCAAGAACCTGACGGATTTCAATCTCCGAAGGCTTTGTTTTTCTTTGAAGAATGAACTCAAATTCTTTATTCATGCTCTTTTTGTCGGGCTGAGGAACATCAAAGTCATTCTTGCCCGAATAACCTGCAACGGCGGCATAATCACGGACGGGCATTCTGTGATACTTTTCCATAACGGGGCCGCCTATGCAGCTGCCGTGGCAAGCCGACATTTCGATAAAGCACTTATGTATGCTGCCCTCGGCAAGGTCGTTGAGAGCGGCAATGCAGTTTTCAACGCCGTCAACGGTGAAATAGCTGTAATCCTCTCTCTTTTCGGTCATAGACTTGATAACGCCGCCGCAGGTCGGGAAAATTCTTGCCCTTGAATTCGGGTCGGAATCCATGTTCCTTTCAAGCTCAACTCCCTCGCTTTCAAGCCAGAGGGTAAGCTCCTCAAAGGTCAGAACCGCATCAACGATGCCTCCGCTTCTGTCTGCCTCGTCCTTTTTCGCAACGCAAGGGCCGATAAACACGGTCTTTGCCTCGGGAATTCTGCGCTTAATATCGGTGCAATGCGCCTGCATGGGCGAAAGAACATCGGCAAGATAAGGCAGAGCCTGCGGAAAATATTTCTGAATCAGAAGATTTATCGAATGACAGCAGGAAGAAATAAGCACATCTCTTCCGTCCTCATTTATCATTCTTTCGTATTCTTTTTTAACCATTGTTGCGCCGATAGCGGTTTCTTCGGCATCGGCAAAGCCGAGCTTTTTAAGAGCGACACGAAGGCTTTCAATGCCCACGCCGTCATAGTTTGCAACAAAAGACGGAGCAACGCTCGCAATTACGGGGCTGCCCGACTGAATGAGAACCTTGACAAGCTCCGTTGAATCCGCAATTTCTTTTGCGTTCTGCGGGCAAACAACAAAGCACTGACCGCAGAGAATACATTCCTCGGGAACGATATTTGCCTGATTGCCCGAAAATCTGATGGATTTAACAGGGCAATGGCGGATACATTTATAACAGTTTTTGCAGTTGGATTTTTTAAGCTTCAGGAATTCTGCCATTGCCTATTACTCCCCTTTTTTCAAAACATATTTATTGTAAAAATCGTCAAAGCCTTCAACCGTAACGCCCGTTACGATTTCATCGTCAACCTGAATAGAAACGCCCGTTCTGCTGCATTTTCCTATGCAGAAACTGCCTGCAAGAGTTATTTCATCTTGCAGGCCGCTCTCTGAGATTCTTTCATTAAGCAGACGGACTATTTCTTCGGAGCCCTTGAGATGGCAGGAGCTGCCGACACAAATCTGAATAATCATCTGCTGTTTCACACCTTTGCCAAAATTTCCTTTTCAAAGAATTCCGAGGTGGTTTCCGGAGTAAGAGAAAACTTGTTGCCGTCAACGGTAACGCACACGCCGTTTTTGCAGTCGCCCATGCAGAAGGTTCCGCCGAGCTCAACCTTTTCTTTAAGATTATTATTCGCAATGAGATACTGAAGCTCCTCAACAATCTGTCTTGAGCCTTTAAGATGGCAGGAGCTGCCGATGCAAACAGTAACTTTCATTTTAAATTCCTCCGTTTATTATTCGTAATCAACAACAGTTGCCCATGAAAGCAGGAACTGTCTTTCTTCAGGCTTGCCCTTTACGGACTGAGAAGCTGCAACGATGGGAAGCCACTTCTGAATGTACTGCTTTGCCGTGTCGCTCTTTTTGCAGAAAAGGTCAAGATACTTTTCGGCAGTTTCAATATCTCCGCTGAGCCAGAAAAGCAGATAGGTTCTTGCAACATCGGCAGAAGCGTTGCCCTGGGTTGCATGAGACCAGTCAATTATATAGGGCGTTCCGTCATCGGTAACGATAATATTTGAGGGGTTGAAGTCTCCGTGGCAGAGCTTGTTATGCTTGGGCATGGATTCAAGGCGGGTGTGAAGGTCATAGCGGGTTGTTGCGTCAATATCCGCCTGAGAAATCTTCATGTTCATCTTGTCTTTAAGCTTGCGCAGACCGGGGGCTTTGGCTTTGTGCATTTCAATCTGAAGATCAACGAACATTTCAAGATATTCGTCTTTCTTTTCGGGGTTTTCCTGCATGAGTCTGTCAAGGGTTTTGCCGGGAATGTATTCGGAAACGATAACCCATTTATCCTCGATTGCAGTAACTCCGAGAAGCTTCGGAATATTAATTCCCGTTTCCTCAACAAGCGACTGATTGAGAGCCTCGTTGAGAATTTCGGATTTTTTATAATCGGAATCAAATACTTTATAAGTTTTATCGCCGTCACGGTAAACGGTTTTGTTGTTTCTGACCGCTATAATTCTGTCTAAATTCATTGTCGTTTCCTCCTTAAACTTCTTCATGCGTTCCGTAATATGCGTTGAGATACATCTGCTTGATCTCACTCATAAGAGGATAACGGGGATTTGCGCCCGTGCACTGGTCATCGAACGCCTGCTCGGTCATCTCGTCAAGTCTGTCAAGGAAGTCTTTCTCGTCAATGCCGTAGTCACGGATTGTCTTTTTGATGCCGACCTTTTCTTTAAGCTCATCGATTGCCTTGATAAGGTTTTCAACCTTTTCGGAATCGTTTCTGCCTTTAAGTCCGAGATAGTCGGCAACCTGAGCGTATCTGTTGAGAGTGTGGGGATGGTCATACTGCGGGAATGTTCCCATCTTGACGGGCTTCTCGCTTGAATTGAAGCGGATAACCTCGTCTATCATCAGAGCGTTAGCAACGCCGTGAGGCAGGTGATGGAATGCGCCGAGCTTATGAGCCATTGAGTGACATACGCCG
>CAYXVM010000180.1:0-4166 GCA_964468465.1 uncultured Clostridium sp. | reverse complement strand
TGACGGTATAGGCTCCTTTGGCAAAGGGGCTGGCGCATAGCGCCTGAGGATTGGTAAAAATTAATAAAATGCTGTTTTCACGGAAAAAGCAAGATTAAAAAAATACATATAAAAACATACGGCGCAGCGAAAATCAATCCGATGCGCCGTTTGTTTATTTGATTTTCTTCTCCCATTCCTCCGCTTTAAATCCCGTCAGCACATAATCATCGCCGACTATAAGCGGCCTTTTAACGAGCATTCCGTCGCTTGCAAGGAGTTTTAACTGCTCATCCTCGCTCATTTCGGGTATTCTGTCTTTCAGATTCATCGATTTATAGAGAAGTCCGCTTGTGTTGAAGAATTTTTTCAGCGGCAGACCGCTGATTTCATGCCATTTTTTCAGTTCATCATAGGTTGGATTATCCTCTTTGATGTGCCTGTCGGAATATTCTATTCCGTTTTCGTCAAGCCACTTTTTAGCCTTTTGGCAGGTGGTGCATTTGGGGTATTCAATAAACAAAATCATCAGAAAACCTCCTTGATTTTTTCGAGAATGTCTTTATCTGCGGGGCAGAAATTATACTGCGGAATTTCGTCGGGAGTAATGCTCCTGATGTCGTTATGCTCAAGCTTTTTCGGAGTTCCTTCGGCAATCTCGGCATTGAAAAGGGTCAGGTGAATCGTTATGTCGGGATATTCGTGGTCAACCTCGGCAAAGATACTGCCGACTCTGACCGTAACGCCGATTTCCTCCCTGCATTCTCTGATAAGAGCCTGCTCAAGAGTTTCGCCTTTTTCGACCTTGCCGCCGACAAATTCCCATTCAAAAGCCCTTGTTTTTGTTGCGGGTCTTTGGAATATCATAAATTTTCTGCCGTCTCTGATAAGAGCGGCGACAACCTGCGTCATTATTAATCATCAGCTTTCCTTGTATTGTTTGAACTATTATATCATTAATATATATACCTTGTCAAATTCCGAAAAATCGTATTTCTCGGTTGAAATTACCGATAATTTCATTTATAATGTTGATATCCTTTCCGAATAAGGAAGTGATTTTTTATGCTTTTATCGGATAACGACGGTGATTATCTTCTCGGAAGGCTTTTTGAGCTTCAGGATTCGGATTATCTCGATTTTAACAGCAGATTGATTCCGACCGTGCCGAAAGAAAAGATGATAGGCGTTCGCACTCCCGAGCTTCGCAGGCTTGCAAAGGAATTTTCAAAAACCGAATATGCCGATGCATTTCTGGATTCTCTGCCGCATAATTACTATGAAGAAAATAACATTCACGCATTTATGATTGAAAACATCCGTGACTATTCGGAGTGTATTTCCCGTCTCAACCGATTTTTGCCCTATGTTGATAATTGGGCAACCTGCGACATGATACGCCCGAAAGTGTTCAAAAAGCATCTTCCCGAGCTTATCGGCAGTATCGGAATCTGGCTTGCTTCGGGCGAAACCTATACCGTGCGTTTCGGCATTGAAATGCTGATGACATTTTATCTTGACGAGCATTTCAGCCCCGAATATCCCGCCATGGTTGCCGGAATCCGTTCCGATGAATACTACATAAAAATGATGCAGGCGTGGTATTTTGCAACCGCTCTTGCAAAGCAATGGGATGAAGCAGTAAAATACATCGAGCATAACAGGCTTGATGAGGACACGCACAATAAAACGATAAGAAAAGCCGTTGAAAGCTATCGGATAACGGATGAGCAAAAGGCTTATCTGCGAGGGCTGAAACGCTGAAAATTAACCGTTAGGAGAATAAATAATGTATTACAAAATCGAAAATGAATTTTTAACCTGCGAAATTGATGATATGGGCGCACAGCTTCATTCGCTCAGGCTCAAAGAAAACGGAAAAGAATATATCTGGCAGGGCAACCCCGAAATATGGTACGGTCAGGCTCCTGTTCTGTTCCCGATTATCGGTCAGCTTATCGGCGATAAATACCGTTACAACGGCAAGGAATACATCATGCCGAAGCACGGGCTTGCAAGAAAGCTTCCGTTTGCGGTTAAGGAAAGCGGAGGAGCAAAAGCCGTTTTCAGCCTTGAAAGCGACGGAAACACGCTTAATAGCTATCCGTTTGATTTTGAACTGCTTGTTATTTTTGAGCTTTGCGGCAAATCGCTTGTCAACACCATGACCGTTATCAACAAAACCGATGGAGAAATGTATTTTTCAATCGGCGCACATCCGGGCTTTAACTGCAAGGTGGGCGACATTATTGAGTTTGAGAACCCCGAAACCCTTTCAACCGAGAGAATTGACAAGGAAAATCTGATTATCCCCGAAAAATACCCGCTGATTGAAAATTCAAGAGAAATTGAAATCACAAAAGAGATTTTCGAGCCTGACGCACTCATTCTTTCGGGCATGAAGTCCGAAAAGCTCCGCATAAAGGGTGAAAACGAGATAGAATTCACCTTCGGCAAATGCCCGTTCCTCGGCATCTGGGCAAAGCCGGGCGCACCCTATGTCTGCCTTGAACCGTGGTACGGAGTTAATGACGGCAGAGAGGTCAAAAATGATATTTCGGAAAAAAGAGGGATTCAGAAGCTTGAAAAAGGCGGAGAATTCAGCTTTTCATGGACTGCGGAAATTAAATAAGATTAAGTAAAGGAAGAAAGCAGAAATGTTTAAGCATCACAGAGAGTTTGTTGTCGGAAAAAACAAATATGGAGTTGAAAAACTTGAAAACGATATATTTTCTGTGGATGATAATGATATCTTCTGCGGATTTATTTCAAGTGATGAGTTTCAGTTCATAATTGACAACATTTCTGAGCCTGCTTTTGAAAAACATAATATTGATATCAGCGACTTTGAATATGAAGAAATACCAAATGAATTGATAGATTTTTTCTTTGATTTGATAGGTGACAATAAGGACAAAGTTCCTACTTTTTATAAGGCTCTTGAGTATGCCAAAAGATCAGGAGGAATAATTCAAGTTTGCTTTTAATTAATCAGAAAATAAAACAGAGCGCAGCATACTCTGACCGAGAGCTTTGCTGCGCTTTGTTTGATTATTTAAAGTTTTTTTCTGAAACAAATTATTCTGTTTGCTTCTTCAAAACCTGTTGCCATATGAAAATTAAAACTGTCGGTGTTGTCAAGTTCGCAATCGCTTGCAAATTCAGAACAGCCTTTTTCTTTTGCCCAGCTTTCGCAGGCGTTCAGCAGTTCTTTTGCAAAGCCCATGTGACGGAATTTCGGCTCAATGAATATCCCCTCCAAATATCCGACGGGAGAGGATTGAGTTCCCTCAACATAATCATATCTGAGCTGACATTGTGCAAAGCCTGCGGGTTTTGCTTCGATAAATTTTATGAAACATGCCGCATCATTATTGCTTACTGTTTCGGAAAATTCCGATTCCAATTCATCAAGGTCGTGGTTGTTCCACATTTTGATTGCCATTTCGGCTAAGCTTCGGCTGTCATTTTTTTCGGCTTTTTTAATCATAACGAATCACCCGACCGTTTCAATTTATATTATTATCAATTATATACCTTTTCCGCATATCTGACCGTTGCCATTGCATCGGGGGAATAGCAGTCTGCGCCTATCATTCCGGCGTATTCCTCGGTCATTACCGCACCGCCGACAACGATTTTACATTCGGGAACTTCTTTTCGGAGCAGTTTTATGCTTTCTTCCATTGCGGGAACGGTTGTTGTCATCAGTGCGCTGAGCCCGACAAGCTCTGCGCCGCTTTGCTTTGCCGCTTCGGCGATTTTTTCGGGCGGAACATCTTTGCCAAGGTCAATAACATCGTAGCCGTAGTTTTCAAGAAGAACCTTGACGATGTTTTTGCCGATATCGTGAATATCGCCCTTGACAGTTGCAATAACGATTTTTCCCTTTTTGCTTTCGCCTGCGGGGATTGCGGCTTTGATTGCGTCAAAGGCTTCCTTTGCCGCCTGTGCGCTCATGAGAAGCTGGGGGAGATAGACTTTCTTTTCTTCAAAGCCCTTTCCGACCTCATTGAGAGCGGGGATTATCATTGAATCAATGATTTCAAGCGGTTTTGATGTTTTCAGAAGCTCCGCCGCCGCTTCGCCCGCCTGCTCTTTCATGCCGTTGATGATACAGCCGTCAAGAGTGAGCCCGCCTGCTTTTTTCGGACCGGGTCCGGCGGATTCTGCCTTTTCGCAGGCAA
>CAYXVM010000179.1:0-4311 GCA_964468465.1 uncultured Clostridium sp. | reverse complement strand
TGCCCTGTGTTTCCGTCCAGCCGACAAAAGTATAGCCTGTCTTAGCGGGACCCTCGGGAACAAAGAATGAATCTATCTGACGCATATCCTGCTTATAAGCCGAACCGTCCTCTTTGAGGAATTTTGTTGTTATCCACGGCATTTCAACATAAACATCGTAGATGGGATATGAAATTTCTCTTGTCAAATCGAGTGAGTATCTTGTTACGCCGTCGTTAGAAGTATGTGTGTTAATTTTAAAATGCGGGTCGGTGTAATTGATGTCGTGACCGAAGCTCAGTTGATTTTCGGTTTCTCTTAAATCCCAAGCTGTTGCCTCGTCCTTATTCTGAGTTACGGTCAAATCGGCTCCGCTTGTCGCCAACGAACCCGTGTTGTCTTTAAGATATGTCACGCCGTCCGAAAGGCAGATTTTGTAACGGTCAGCATTGCTTGTGGTGTCATAATATTCCATTGTCCACATCTCATCATAATGTGTATCAAACGGAACACGCTTTATGACAATTGAAGTGCCGTAATAGTCATCACGAAATCCTACATACTGTATAGGATCATCTCCAAGGTCATCAACAATGGGATACTTGCCGTCTTTTAATTCACTGCCTCGGGCAAGAAATCCGCTCCACTCAAAAGTAAACTTATTTTTGCCCTTAAACAATGTTCTGCAATCCTCATAAAAAGCAAAAACAGATTCAGTCCATTCGTTGCCGTTGATATCCTTCGGTCGTGAGGTTTCGGCTTTTGCATTCAGATTGATAATCGGCATTATACCGATTAAAATGCTCAGGCTGAGAATCAATGCGGTTAATTTGCGATACATTGTCATACACTCCTTAAAATTATTATATTTTTGCTTAATTATTTTTTTGAATTGTTAAATTTGCTTCGGTTTCGGGCGAGAGCTTGAAATCATATTTCATTTCAAGCATTGCGAAAAGCTTCTGAAGAACATCGGTTGCAATCGCTTTCAGATCAAGACCCGAAACAAAGGCAATCACCTTTTGCTGTTCTTCCTCGGGAACCTTAAAAACCCGCATTGAAGAAGCCAGAAACCGCTCGATTTTTCGGTTAAACGGAAAATGAATGCTGCATTTTTTCGCCATATAGCTTCGCATAAGCCCCGCAGTTCCGATTTCAAGCTCATAAAAGTCACTTTCGGAATAATCCGGGAAATACTTGCCGAAAATCTGCTTCAGCTCCGCCGTGGTGTTCAGATAAATATATTCGCTGATATCGGGCAAGGTGTAGGCTTCAAGATAAATCTCTCTGAGATTTTCGTTAAGCTCGGTTATCGTCAGCTGAATTGCGGTTTCAACCGCATAGGCATAAACCGGCGGCAATTTTTCGCCGGAAATGCTCCTCGCCATGTCGAACTGACCGCCGAACATGGTTTTCACAAGCTCCATCAGGATGGCGTCCTTGGTCGGGAACTGATTCTGATAGCTCCCCCTTGATATGCCCGCTTCTTCAATAATCCGGCTGACCGAGGTTTCTTTATATCCCTGCTCAATAAACAGCCTGACGCAGACCGAAAGAATCTTTTTTCTTGTTGCAAGTCCGTCTTTTCTCATTTTATCAATCGCTTCCGTTCATTTTATAATATGCATACTAAATATAGCATTTTTTGTGAAATATGTCAACAGTTCCATATATCTTTTTGAAGTACAATCTATATATATTTTTGAAGTGCCGTATATACTCCGACCGTTCTCTGTAATATTCCGAAGTCGGTTTTCATACTATGCTAATGATAGGTCAACATGGGAGGGCTGCATTTGAAAGGCATTGTTGAGCAAAGAGCCATTGAACTGGCTGAATATATCGTTGAAAACAAAACCACGGTCCGAGCTGCGGCAAAAAAATTCGGAGTTTCAAAAAGCACGGTACATATGGATGTTTCAGAGAGGCTTAAAAAGCTGAATCCCGCTCTATACAAAGATGTGCGTAAGATTCTTGATATCAACAAAGCCGAAAGGCACATTCGGGGCGGCATGGCGACAAAGCAAAAATTTTTGAAATAAAGCTCAGTTTTCTGTTGAATTCGGTTATAATATGTGATAAAATTAATCTGTTCTTTGGGGTTTATTCCCCGATATTACAAAAGAAAGGACTGACATAATGAAGCAGCTTAAAATCGGCATCATCGGTGCCGGAAGAATCGGTTCCCTTCATGCGAAGTCGATAACATACAATGTTCCGACCGCAACAGTTGTCGGAATCACAGATGTTTTCAAGGCTAACGCCGAAAAAGTCGCCTCGGAGCTGAACATTCCGAAGATTTATGACGACTACAAGCAGATGCTCGCTGACCCCGAGGTTGAAGCAGTTCTCGTTTGCTCTTCAACGGATACTCACGCTGACATAGCAATCGAAGCCGCTGCGGCAGGCAAGCATATTTTCTGCGAAAAGCCCGTTGACCTCACCCCCGCAAAGGTTAATGCGGTTATTGACGCAGTTAAGAAAGCAGGCGTTAAGCTTCAGGTTGGCTTTAACCGCCGCTTTGACCATAACTTTGCAAATGTCAAGGCAATGGTTAACGACGGCAAAATCGGCGATGTTCATATCGTTAAAATCACTTCGAGAGACCCCGCTCCCCCGCCGGCAGAATATTCGGCAGTCAGCGGCGGAATGTTCCTTGACATGACTATCCATGATTTCGACATGGCCCGTTTCCTTGCAGGCAGCGAGGTTACTGAGGTTTATGCAAACGCAACCTGCCTTGTTGACCACGCAATCGGCGAAGCCGGCGATGTTGACACGGCGGTTATCAGCCTTAAATTCGCAAACGGCGCAATCGGCGTTATCGATAACAGCCGCCGTGCCGCTTACGGCTACGACCAGAGAATCGAAGTTTTCGGAAGCAAGGGCGCAGCGGTTGCCTCAAACGACACCCCGACCAATGTAGTGTTCATGGGTGAGGACGGCGTTGTCGGCGACAAGCCTCTTTATTTCTTCCTTGAAAGATATATGCAGTCTTTCAGAGACGAAATGCTTCAGTTCGTTGACGCAGTTCTTGAGGACAAGGCAACTCCCACCACCGGCGAGGACGGCCTTAACTCAATTCTTGTTGCTCTTGCGGCTAAGAAATCCGTTGCAGAGGGCAGACCTGTTCAGCTTTCCGAAATGATGTAATTATTCATCAAAGCTGACAAAATAACATAATATGATAAAAACAGATTATCGGTCAGTTTCATTCGGGAATTGACCTTTAATCTGTTTTTTATCAGAACCGGGGAAATGAAAAGAATGAAAAACAAAGTTTTGAAAACCGCCCTTAAAGCCGTTAAATACGCTTCTGCGGCGGCATCGGCTCTTATTTCGGCAGGGATTATAACCTCGTTTTTCCCCGCCGGAGAGAAGCCCTCAAAGGGCAGAGAAAATCCGCTCGTAACAAAAGACGGCGCACTCGTTGCCGCCCATCGCTCGGGAGCGTCGATTGCCCCCGAAAACACTCTTATGGCTTTTGAAAAATGCGCCGAAAGCAAGGATTTTGATGTTGACCTTTTTGAATTTGACGTTCATCTGACCAAAGACGATGAGCTGATTGTTCTCCACGATAAAACGCTCGACAGAACGAGCAACGCAAGAGAGCATTTCGGAGAAAAGGATATTCACCCCGAAACAAAGACGTTTGATGAAATCAGCAAGTTGAATTTCGGCGAAAATTATGTTGATTCCGAAAATAAACAGCCTTTCAAGGGACTCAGACTCGGCGAAATTCCCGAAAATCTGAGGGCGTTGAGCCTCGACAAGCTTCTTGAATTTCTTGAAAGCAAAAAAGATTATTTATACAGCATTGATATCAAAAACAGCGGCGAAATCGGCAAAAAAGCCGTTGACAAATTCTACGAAGTGCTGAAAGAACTGAATCTTTTCGGCAGGGTTATTCTCGCTTCGTTCAACGGAGATGTCAGCAAATATGTTGACGAAAATTATCCCGAATTCAACCGCTCGGCAAGCGTTAAAGAGGCTCTCGCTTTCTATTTTGCCTGCGCTTTCAATATCGATATTGACCCCGAAAAGCTGAAATTCCGTGTTCTTCAGATTCCGTCAAATCAGTATAAAATTTTCAGGCTCGGAACAAAACGGCTTATCGACTACGCCCACAGATACAACATCGCCGTTCAGTATTGGACGATAAACGACCCGAAAGAAATCAAGCGGCTCAACGATCTCGGGGCTGACTGCATTATGTCCGACAAGCCCGACTTGGCATATAAAATCATTCGGGGCTGATGTCATTGGGCTTAAGGCTCAGCGCAACTTCGCTTTTGGGAACGAGCTTTGCGCTCTCTGCGCTGAAATACCGCC
>CAYXVM010000178.1:0-4313 GCA_964468465.1 uncultured Clostridium sp. | reverse complement strand
CAAGCTCCCACACCGCTGTTATGTATGAAGTGTTTCTGAAACGGTTCGTGTTGGTGAAAGTGAGTTTACCGTCTGCATATTCGGCTCTGACTGGGCGGTAAACATTCTTCATTTCCTTTGCGCCCGTGTGAAGTCTTCTGTCGGGATAAACAAGGCCGTCAACGCAGAAACAGCCGTCATGCTTCTTTTCGCCGTGGTCGCCGCCGTAGGTGAATTTGAGCTTGCCGTTTGAATGGTAAACCGCATGATCCGACCATTCCCAGATACATCCGCCCATCAGATTGTCATATTTATAGAAAATCTTCCAGTATTCTTCAAGTCCGCCGGGGCCTACGCCCATTGCGTGAGCATATTCGCAGAGCATGAACGGTTTGTTGGTGTATTTCTTTCCTCTCTTATGTCTGCCGCATCTTTCAACATCCTTGTGACTTGTATACATCTCGGATACAACATCATATGAATGTCTCTTGGTGTGAACGACATGCTCATAGTGAACGGGAATATCGGGACATTCATTGTGAAGATAATCGTAGCAAACATCCTGGCAGGCATAACCGCCCGCTTCATTGCCGAGAGACCACAGAATAATTGAAGCATGGCTTCTGTCACGCAGATACATTCTCTTGACTCTGTCAAGATATCTCGGAGCCCATTTGATATCGCTGCTGATAAGGTGGATATTATTATGAGGAGCGGTGGCACAGCCGTGAGTTTCAATATCCGCTTCATCAATGACATAAAGACCGTAGATGTCGCAGAGCGTGAGGAACTGAGCGTCGGGAGGATAGTGCGAGGTTCTGACGGTGTTGACATTGAGCGATTTCATAAGTTTTATGTCTTTTTCAAGATCCGCAAAGCTCATGACATAGCCTGTCTTGTATTGGCTGTCATGGTGGTTAACGCCCTTGAGCTTAATTTTCTTGCCGTTGACCGTGAATATATCCTTTTTGATTTTAACAGTCTTGAAGCCGATATAATTGCGAACGGTCATTATCTGTTCTTCGCCTTTATAAAGAGTGAGAAATGCCGTGTAGAGCGTCGGAATTTCTGCATTCCATGCGGTAACATCAAGTCCGCTGAATTTGATTTCGGCATTTGCCGAAGCGTCGGCAGTCTTTGAAGCAATCAGCTTGTTTTTGCCGCTGTATATCTCTGCGCAGAGGGTATAACCCTCGGTTTCGCCTTCAATTACGGCGCTGATGTCAAGATTCCAGCCCTTCGAGGTTTCCTTTGGTCTGTAATAAATATCGTTAAGGTAGGTTTTCGGCATTTCATAGAGCAGAACATCTCTGAAAATACCGTTTTCTCTGAACATATCCTGGCATTCAAGAAAAGTGCCGGTAGACCATTTGTGAACAACGGCAACAAGCTCGTTTTCACCGACCTTGACATATTTTGTAATATCAAATTCCGCCGTGTTGTGCGCGCCCTCGCTGTAGCCGACATATTCGCCGTTTATGTAAAGGTCAACGCAGGGAACAACGCCGAGGAACGAAAGGATAAAGACCTTATCCTTGCTGTCAATTTCAAATATCTTTCTGTATATTCCTGCCGACTGCTCTTCGGGAACATTAGGGGGAACATCGTCAAACGGATAGGGACAGTTGAGATAAACCGGGGGTTCATAGCCCGTTCTCTGCCAGGTTGAGGGAACCTTGATGTTATCGAACGCTTCTCTGTCCGTATCAAGCACATCGGGAATATCCTTGCGGCTTTGATAATATCTGAACTGCCAATCTCCCGAAAGAACACGGACTATATCCGAGGATTTTCTTTCTTTTGAGAAAGGAATTTTCCTGAGAGTCTCTTTTGAAGAATAGGGGATGGAGTAGCCTCTGCCCTCTCGCTTGTTGATTTCAATGACAGAAAAGTCACCGTAATTTGTTTTGTTAACAGAATACTTCATGGCGTTACTGTCTCTCCTTTAATTTCTTTATCATTATTTTAGCCGCTTTATATATATCGCCGCAGCCGAGAGTGATAATCAAATCTCCATTTTCGGCGTTGTCAACGGCATATTGTGCAACTTCTTCAAAGGTGTTGAACCAAACGCTGCCGGGAATCTTTTCGGCAAGCTGAGAGGTGTAGATATTATAGGTGTTAACCTCTCTTGAACCCATGATTTCGGTCATAATGCAACGGTCGGGAATCTGTAGCACCCTGACAAAATCATCAAAAAGAATTGCGGTTCTCGAATAAGTGAACGGCTGAAAAACAGCCCATACCTTGTTATAACCCATATTCATGGCGGTTTTGAGGGTAACTTCAAGCTCTCTCGGATGGTGGGCGTAGTCGTCGGCAATCGTTATGCCGTCAATTTCCGCAAGCTTTTCAAAGCGTCTGCCTGCGCCGTGAAAATCCGCAATGCCCTTAACGCACTGTTCAAAGGTAACGCCCGAATACATTGCCGAAGCAATAACCGCAAGAGCGTTATATACATTGTGTCTGCCGGGAATGGAGAGCTGAACTCTGCCGAGATTCTCGCCGCCTTTGATAAGGTCAAATGAAGCGTATTCGTTATCGGAGTTTATATTAACCGCTCTGTAATCGTTGCCCTCGCCCGTGCCGAAGGTGATAAGCGGCTTATCGCAGATTTCTTTTGCGGCGTTGACCGCTTCAATTGTGTTAGCATCGTCGCCGTTATAAACAATAACCTTCGTCGCCATCGATGCAAATTTCGTAAATGATTTTTTGAGATTTTCAAGAGTCTTGAAATAGTCGAGATGATCCTCGTCAATGTTCAGAATGACCGCAACATCGGGCGAAAGGTCAAGAAAGGTGTCAACAAATTCGCACGCTTCGCAGACCATGTGCTCGCTGTGACCGACCATTCCGTTTGAGCCCGTCAGAGGGAGCTTGCCGCCGATGACCGCAGTGGGGTCAAATTTCGCTTCAATAAGCACCTGAGTGAGCATGGAGCAGGCGGTTGTCTTGCCGTGAGTGCCGCTGATACAGATGCTGTTCGGGTAAATTCTCGTGACCGCTCCGAGAAGCTTGCTTCTTTCAAAGGTCGGAATGCCCGAAGCCTTTGCGGCAACAAGCTCGGGGTTGTCTTTGAGCAGGGCGGCGGTGTAGACAATCATTTCTGCGCCCTCCATATTTTCCGCTCTCTGACCCATGGCAACGGGTATTCCGAGAGAACGGATTCTTGCGAGAGTGTCGGTTTCGTTATTGTCGGAGCCGCTGAGAATATAGCCCTCTTTATGGAGAATTTCGGCAAGCGGGCACATCCCCGAGCCACCGATGCCGATAAAATGGATTCTTTTAACGGTTTTAAGTAAATTATCAATTTCAGGCATGATAAAAGCTTCCTTTCTCAGTATCATTCCTATTATATAACATATGATGGAAAAAATAAAGAAAAACTTTCTGAAAATATCTTTATTACATAAAAAAAGCGCCGCCAGCGTTCCGAGCGCATAGCGGCAAAAAAATCAGCCAAACAGGGCGAGCGGGAAAGCCCGCCCCTTTCGCTGATATTTTAGCACGGCATAAGGGATAAATCAAGCTTTTTTCTCAAATTGTTAAACTTGTAACAACCTGCGGCTTAAATCATAAAATGTTATTGAAACCCGAGGGGGTGAAAGGTTGAAAAAAATCAATAATTTTCTTATAATCGGCGGCGACGGCAGGCAGTTATATATGGCAGACTATCTTGAAAGCCTCGGTTACGGAGTTGAGATATACGGCTTGCCCGAAAAAGAGCGTAAATGCGTTGAAAATATTGAAGAAGCCGTTCAAAAAAGCGATGCGCTGATTCTGCCTTTGCCTGCCGTTAAAGGTGAAAAAAATATCTACTCGATTGTTCCGATGAAAGAAACCGTTGACGATATTTCGCTGATGATTCAGCCGGAACAGCCGATTTTTGCCGGAATGGTGAGCAGAGGAGTTGAAGCAAAGCTGACTTTGGGCGGCGGAAAGGTTTTTGACTATTTCCGCCGTGAAGATGTGACCGTTATGAACACCGTGCCGACTGTTCAGGGAATCCTGAAAACCATGATTGACAACATAGATTATACGGTTCATTCGAGCCGATGCGCCGTTTTCGGCTACGGCAGAGTGGCAAAGGTTACTGCGGATATACTTTCAAAAATCGGAGCGGAAGTGACGGTTTGCGCAAGAAAATACGGCGATCTGGCGGCGGCTGAAATCAAAGGGATGAAAGGCTGTCTGATTTCTGATTTTTATAAAACAGCACATGAATATGATATTATTATCAACACCGTTCCGTCTGTTGTAATTGACCGAAAGATTCTTGAAAATGTTCAATCCGACTGCCTGATTATCGATGTGGCGTCCGCACCGTTCGGAAC
>CAYXVM010000177.1:0-4355 GCA_964468465.1 uncultured Clostridium sp. | reverse complement strand
CAAGCTTTGCAGAATCGGGATTGTTCTTTGAATAAAAAACCTGAGTTCCGCTGTATTTTGAATCTGAAAAATGATTCTGATGAATACTGACAAAAATTGCGTTATCGGTATTATTCATTATTTTGAGCCTGTTTTTGATATCGGAAACCTTTTTTTGACGGATTGTTTTTGCGCTCCCGTCGTGAATCGATATATCTTCTGTTCGGGTTAAAACCGTATTGATTCCCATTGATTTGAGCATATCATCGAGTTTCAAAGCGATTTTAAGGTTAAGATCTTTTTCGAGAGTTCCGTCATCCGCAGAAGTGCCTCCGTCCATTCCTCCGTGACCCGGGTCGATTATAACTGTCTTGGTTTTGATCTTCTCAGATGAAGCGTCAATTGTGGCCGTTTTATAGACAATTCCCGTGCCTGCCGCTAAGCTTCCGAGTATTGCAAAAAGCATTGCAAACAGAACAAGCTTAATTTTGATATTTTTTGCAGCTATTATCTTCATTGTGCTCAACTCCGCAAATCAAATTTGAAGCAATAAAACGCATTATAAAAGCCGTTTTATTCAATGATATGCAAAATTAAGCATTAATATTTTATAGTTTTTTTATCAGCAATGGAATATGTCTGAAATACAATATCTCACGCACATTCGGGCATTATTTATTGCTGTTAAAAAACTATGTTTGAATCTGATTTTTCCTGTAGTCAATAAAATCCTGAAGAATTACTACAGCCGCAACCTGGTCAACGACAGATTTGCGCTTTTTTCCTCTGGTGTTTGTTGCGTTCAGCGCATTATGAGCGCTGACGGTTGTCAGCCTTTCATCTCTCATTACTGATTCAATTCCGGTATATTCAGAAAGAGCCTTTGCAAACTCTTCGCACTTTACAGCTCTTGAGCCTTTTGAAGAATCCATATTTTTAGGTAAACCGACAACAAAAAGCTCTGCTTTGTATTTTTTTGACAGTTCGTCAATTTCTTCAATCAGTTTATCCTCGTTGCGCTGATTAATAACGCAAACCGGAGTGGCAAGCATTTCAAGCTTATCGCAGACCGCTATACCCGTTCTGGCGTCTCCGTAATCAATTGCCATTATAACCACAATTAATTATTCCTCCTGAAAAAAATGCGGAGTTTGCAGATAACACAAACTCCGCAATAATACTATTGTTCTCCTATAATACTGTCAAGGATACCGGAAAGATTGCCCGCAATATCATCAACAACATCTCCGGTATTACCGCCTGATGAGTTTACAGAGGTTGAATTTTCTTTTGAACTTCCCGAACTTCCGGAACCGCCTGAACAGCTTGTGCATACCGTCGGCAAAGAAGTTATTTTGTACCAGCCTACTCCCGTTGAATAGCAACCCGAGCCTGCAAGCTTGCCCGTAATTCTGCAATAACGCTTTTCAACCGTTCCGCTTGATTTCGGGAATTCTTTTTCTTCAAGACCCTTATGAATTTCATCGAATACTCTCATAAAGATTTTACCGCCGGGGTTAACAGAAACGCCGAGCGACTCGGGAATGTCAAATCCAACCCAAACAGCCGCAACATAATACGGTGTTCCTGCGCAGAACCAACGGTCTTTATCACTGCTCGTGGTTCCTGTTTTTGCCATTATCTGAAATTTGCGGACATTTGACGCCGTGCCGTAATAGCTTGTATCAACGGTTTGGAGCAGTTCGCACATTATATCCGATGTTTCGGAGGAAATTGCTCTCTCATATTCAGGTTCTTCGTTGCTCAATATGATTTTTGTTCCCTGAGCATTGGTTACCTTATAATAAGAATAGGGCTTATAATATAAACCGCCGTTGCCGAAGGTTGCGTATGCGGCAGCCATTTCAACCGTTGTTGTTCCGTTTGTCAGAGCTCCCGTTGCAAGCGGAGAAAGGGTTCTGTCCTCTTTTTCATCAAGCTTTGAAAGATGGAATCTGTCACGAATAAAATCAAATGAATTATCAATTCCGATATCATAGTTGATTATTCTTGCAGGAACGGTGTTGAGCGATTTCTGAATAGCATACTGAATCGTTACATTGTTTCCTGAGCCGAGAGTCTTATCAACATTATGCGGCCAAAGCTTACCGCCGACTGCTATCGCATAATCCTTGACCTTGCTCGAGAAATTATAAAGATTCATTTCAATTGCGGGAGCATAGGTTGCAAGGGGCTTTATGGTTGAACCGGGCTGTCTGTAAGAATTTGCGGCTCTGTTAAGACCAAGTTTGCCCGATTTCTGTCCTGCTTCGCCGACCATTGCAATAACTCTGCCGTTATAATCCATTATTGTCATTGCGGACTGAACAAGCTCTCCATCCTTGCTTTTAAGGTCGGGGAATGATTTGCGGTTGACATAGATATCTTCAAGTGTTTCCTGAATATCCAAATCAACAGCGGCATAAATCTTAAGTCCGCCGTAAAGAAGCTGGTCACTTGCCTGCTGTTTGGAGTAACCGTATTCCTCCATCAGGTCTCTGATAACGCATTGACGGACATAATCAACATAAAAGCTGTTGATTGATTCTTCTTCTTTTTCTTCCTTCTTCTGTTCCTCTTCCTCGCTCGGAACATAATCCTCGCTGTTTGTAAAAATCAGATGATAATTGCAAGCTTCGTCATATTCTTCCTTGGTGAGGAAGCCAGCTTCCTCATACATCATCTTTAAGCACCAAAGCTGGCGTTCTCTGTTAGTTTCGGGATTCAGAAGCGGATTATATTTTGTCGGTGCTTTTGTGATGGAAGCGATAACTGCACATTCCGCCGCATTAAGCTCGCTGACATCTTTGCCGAAATATTTTTCGCTTGCGGTTTTAACTCCGTAACAGCCGCTGCCGAGATAAAGAGTGTTAAGATAAGCCTCGAGAATGGTATCTTTATCATAGTTTTGTTCGAGATTAAGAGCTGTCAAAATTTCATAGAATTTTCTGACAGTAGTAACCTCTTTTTTGTTTGTATAGTTTTTGATAAGCTGCTGAGTAATCGTTGAACCGCCCTGACCGAGGTTTGAGGGTTTAACAATAACACCGATTGTTCTTATCCAGTCAACGCCGTGATGCTTTCTGAAACGGGCATCTTCCAAAGCGACGAACGCCTTTTCCATATATGGCGACATATCGTCAAGGTCAACCCAGACTCTGTCTTCAACGCCGTGAAGCCTTGCCAATTCAACGGTTTTCCCTTCATTATCGTAGCCGTAAATGAATGAAGTCTGATTTTGATTGGCTTTATATTCATCAAGGTTAACAACAATATCACCGTTAACATACTTGATAACATTAACCATAACAAATGTAACGACAACAAGAACGGTCAGAACGCAAGTGCTGAGAAAGCCGAAAAAGAAAACAGCGGCTTTTCCCGGCTTTTTGCCTGACTTCTTTTTTTGCTTTTTGGGATTTTCAGAAGCATTAACATTTGATTTTTTCAAAGAATCTATACCTCCCGTCACAGGAATTCAAAACAATAATAAACCGTAAATATTAAAAATAATTAAAATGAATATTAAGATTTAAGCTCTTTTCCGTATTTGATCTGATTATTGATAAATCCGAATAAAAGCAGTATCAGCCAAATGGGCAGAAAACCTATAAGTAAAATAATGAGCACAAGAATTATCGGAAGCCCCTTGCGGCTCGATTTGACTGTCTTTTTCTGCTCGGGGAATGTCAGTTTTTCAAATGAACTCTCCCCTTTTTCGCAATAAGGGAAAATTTTAAGCTCGGCTTCGTAAGAATCAATTTTGGGATTGTAGAGCAAAGGATCAACAAGCTCAGAAACCGTTGAAGAAACCTTTGTTATTTTTTTCAAATCAATGTGAAGTATTCTTAATATGCTGTCCAATACGCTGCAAACGCCGAGTGTGATTTTATATGTTGCCGTATCAGGCGGATATTTGCTTTCACCGCCGTAAAGATTCAGAACAAGCTCCGAGATAACATCAACAACTTTTTTATCTTTAATGTCGCTGTAATCCTCTTTTTTCAGCCCGTTTTCACGCCTTGTCCATTTTGCAGCCGTACCGACTTTTAATGAATTGAGCAATTTGAATACCGGTTTTATTATCCAACCGAATTTATAGATTAACTTTGGCTTTATGCTGATTGAGGTTGCCATATAGGCAAGCTTGTCAATATCCTCACCGGCAGTTTTAATCATTTCCTTAATCATGCCTATGAGTTGATCTTCAAGGCAGGCACGAAGTTCTTTGCCCTCGGCTTTAAACGATTCGGGCGTGTTAACAAAATCCGTTTCAGCCTTAACAATGCCTTTTTCGGGATTAACGGTAACTGTTCTCATTGCACCGGGATAGCCTATGGGAGATGCGGTGCAGATATCATAAAGCACATTCCCCT